>JAEUNS010000019.1 GCA_016790005.1 Zoogloeaceae bacterium | reverse complement strand
GCGACCTCCTTGACCGGGCCGAAGGCCATCGACTTGTCGAAGAGCTTGCCCAGGTGCACCTGGTGGCGATAGGTGAGGTAGGCCTCGGTCGCGCCATTGCTGCCGCTGCCATCGGACGGGTCGTTGCTGTCGGACTGCAGGATGTCCAGGTTGATGAAGTTCTGGCCGACCGAATAGCCGCTGGCATGGGTGAATTGCAGCACATGTTTGCGGATGTCCTTGGGGTTGTTGGGCTCGTTGAATTGGGTGCCGTAGCGATAGCCTATGAAGGTATCGCTCCAGGTGGCGCCCTGGGCGAGCGATGCGCCCAGGGTAAGTACGGCGGTGGTAAGGGCGCCAAACAGGCGTCGGGCTTGGGGCATTTGGGTGTCTCTAATGGGTATGTGGTTTTTCGTTGTAGTGATGTACGTGTCAGTGCGCTTCGGCTGCCTTGGCCGCTGCGATGGCGCCGGCCTTGTCTTCCTTGCCGCCATTGAAGTAGATGTTGAGCGCGACGGCCGAGATGGCGGTGAGCAGAATGCCGGACTCGAGCAACGGGTGCAGGCTGTGGGCCATGTGCTGGGTCCAGCGCGGGGCAACCAGCGGGATCATGCCGGCGCCGATCGAGATCGCGACGATGTAGAGGTTGTTGCGATTGGTCTTGAAATCGACGTTGGCGAGGATGCGGATGCCGGTGGCAGCAACCATGCCGAACATCACCAGCCCGGCGCCGCCGAGCACGAAGGTCGGTACCGATTCGACCAGCGCGGCCATTTTCGGCAGCAGGCCGAGCAGGATCATGATGAGGCCGGCTGCGACGCACACCCAGCGGCTCTTGACCCCGGTCACACCCACCAGGCCCACGTTCTGCGAGAAGCTGGTGTAGGGAAAGGTGTTGAATACGCCGCCGATCACGGTGCCGAGGCCGTCGGTACGCAGGCCGGCCGCGAGATCCTTCTGGGTGATGCGCCGGCCGGTGATCTCTGACAGTGCAAGAAACATTCCGGTGGATTCGATCATCACCACGACCATGACCAGGGTCATGGTGAGCACCATCACGATGTCGAAGGTCGGCATGCCGAAGGCAAACGGGGTGACGACATCGAACCACTCGGCTTTGGCAACCTTGTCGAAGTGCATCTTGCCCATGCCCACCGCGATGACGCAGCCGAACACGATACCCAGCAACACTGCGATGTTCGCGACAAAGCCGCGCCCGTAACGCACCAGCAGCAGGATCATCACGAGTACCACGGCCGCTACCGCCATGTTGTCGAGTGCACCGTAGCTCGGGTTGTCGAGCATCGGGATCGGGCCGGGCAACTTGGTCAGGGTTGCGCTGGCGCCGGGAGCCGCTGTTGCGATGGCCGTGTCACGCGCGGTATCGACCATCTCGACCAAGCTCGGTACGTCGACCGTCTGTGCCATGAAGGCCGGCCCACCCATCGCCCAGCCGATACCTACCCGCATCAGACTGATGCCGATGATCGCGATGATCGTGCCGGTGACGACCGGTGGGAAGAACCGCAGCAAACGGCTCATCACGGGCGCGATCGCGATCGAGATCAATCCGGCGCCAATGATCGCGCCGAAGATCGCCCGGGCGCCTTCGGGGCCGCTCTGCACGTTGGCCATTGCGACCATCGGACCGACCGCGGCGAAGGTCACGCCCATCATCACCGGCAGCTTGATGCCGAAGTGACGGCCGAAACCTAGCGACTGGATCAGTGTCACGATACCGCAGCAGAACAGGTCCGCCGAAATCAGCAAGGCCACCTGCTCGGGGCTGAGGTTGAGCGCGCGCCCGATGATCAACGGGACTGCGACGGCGCCGGCATACATGACCAGCACGTGTTGCAGGCCAAGCGTGAACAAGCGACCGGTGGGCAGGCGCTCATCGACTGCGTCGGGCAGTTGGGGGTTTTGTTCGAGTGTGTGTTCCGCCATGGTTGTCTCCTTTTCGTATTCTCTGGGGGCCTGCTGCTTCGGTTTGACCGCTGGGCTATGGCAGGCATCAGGCAGTGCGTCTTGTTCATGACCTGTTGCCGAATTTATATCGGCTGTGCGGCCGGCGGTGATCCGGGCTGCGCGGGTCTTTGGACTTGTGGCCCGTGACTTGACTGCGTTGAACTTGCTTCAAGTCTACGGGGCGTGTTGCGCGACGAAAGCTGCCATAGCTGCTAAGTGAAATAAGAAATTGCGTATTGTCGTGATGCAGCAAATCAAGATTCCCAATTCGAAAGGCTGATGAGCTGATTATCTGAAGTGATGGCGCAATGCAATAATGATTGGATTGTCTGCAACGCCCATTTGTGTTCGAGCGACCCTGCGGTTTTCGCTATGCTCCTCCCGCCGTCTCCGCCCCCAAGGGGGTAGGAAAGCTTGAGGCGGCTCGGCGTTTTCTTGAGAGATGAACAATGATTCCTGTACCTCCCGCTCGCCTCGCAGGCTTTGCGCTCGTATTGATGTCGGCGATATGGGGATACAACTGGGTGGTGATGAAGCAAGTCATCCAGTATGTAGATCCCTTCGACTTTTCTGCGATCCGCGCCATACTGGGCGCCGCGTCCCTTTTCCTGGTGGTGGTTGTCCTGCGACGCCCGTTGCGGATAGGTGCGGTACGTCAGGTGCTGCTGCTGGGTTTGCTGCAGACCGCGGCCTTTACGGCGCTCATCCAGTGGGCGCTCGTGAGCGGCGGTGCGGGCAAGACCGCGGTGCTGGTGTATACGATGCCCTTCTGGGTGATGCTGATGGCGTGGGGCTTGCTGGGTGAGCGTGTCAGTGGTCTACAGTGGGTCGCGGCTGGGGTGGCGGCTTGTGGCCTGGTGCTGATGGTCCAGCCGTGGTCCATGGACGGCAGTCTGTTCAGCAATCTGCTTGCCGTCGGCGGTGGGCTGACCTGGGCGCTGGCAACGATTGTTGCCAAACGCATGCGTCGCAGCCATGACTTCGACCTGCTGGCGCTGACCGCCTGGCAAATGTTGTTCGGTGCGATCGCGCTGTGCGTGGTAGCGCTGGGCTTGCCCTCGCGCGCCATCGATCCCACACCATACTTTTTCGGGGCGCTCTTCTTCAATGCGGTTTTCGCCACAGCCATCGCCTGGCTGTTGTGGCTCTATGTGCTGCAGAATCTGCCAGCCGCCACGGCCGGTTTGTCAGCCTTGGGCATACCGATGATCGGCGTACTGGCGGGCTGGATCGAACTTGGCGAGCGGCCAGGCGGTGCCGAGATAGCCGGCATGGTGCTGATCGGAGCTGCCCTGATGCTGACCAGCCTCTGGTCGATCTGGCAGGTTCATCGCTTGTCGCCCAAGGGTGGCTGAGTGGCCTGGTGCCACCGGGCCGATGTCGCACGCCACTGGATCGAGCATCACCCGTCCGGTGGCTGATCGAAACGGCTCTCGAGATTCGTTGCGATCATGCTGGGATAGCGCTACCCTGTCGCGACTATCACAACCGCACTTTATCCATGAACTCGAACGTCAAGCCTGGCCGCTCCGGAGGTCGACATACGCTTCAGGATGTGGCGACTCAGGCAGGCGTCAGTCCGATGACGGCATCACGCGCGTTGCGCGGTGTCGGGCGGGTCGATCCGGCCCTGGTCGAGCGTGTGCGCGAGGCGGCAGCGGCGCTACAGTATGTGCCTGACCCTGCGGCAAGGGCGCTCGCGTCGGCGCGTAGTTCGTCAGTGGTCGTGCTGGTGCCATCGCTGGCCAACACCGTGTTCATCGACCTGCTCGAAGCAGTGCACGAGGTACTGGCGCCCGAGGGCTACCAGGTCTTGATCGGAAATACTCATTACTCGCGCGATGAAGAGGAGCAACTGCTGCGCAATTACCTCGCCCATCGTCCCAGCGGCATGCTGGTCACCGGCTTCGAGCGCAGCGAGGCTTCGCGCCGCATGATCGAGGCGAGTGGTGTGCCCTGCGTTTACCTGATGGAATTGACCAACGCCCCGGGCGTGCACTGCGTTGGCCTGTCACAACTCGCCGCCGGGCAGGCCGTGACTCGACATCTGCTGACGCGCGGCCGACGCCGGATCGGCTTCGTTGCCGCACAGCTCGATCCGCGCACGATGCAGCGTGCGGAAGGCTATCGACGCGCGCTGCAAGAGGTCGGTTGCTACGACCCGGGGCTGGAACTGCTGAGCCCGGCGCGCTCGTCGGTCGGACTCGGGGCCGCGCTGTTCAAGGACTATCTCGAGCGCCATCCCGACGTCGATGCGATCTTCTTCTGCAATGACGACCTTGCCCAGGGCGCATTGCTCGAGGCGCTTCGCCGGGGCATCCGGATTCCGGAGCAGGTCTTGATCGCCGGGTTCAATGACCTAGACGGCAGTGACTGCTCGTTTCCCCGGCTTACCACCATCCGCACGCCACGTGCGGAGATCGGCCGACGTGCGGCGACGATGTTGCTGCAACTGATGCGCGGGGGGCGTGTGGGCCAGTCTGCAGTCGATGTCGGTTTTGAGCTGGTGGTGCGCGAAAGCGCCTGACGCCTCACGCCGGCCGCAAGGGCCGCAGCGCGTATGGCGCTTATGCATCAAAAAAAATTACTGATCGACTTGCCATCGATCGAAACCGAGCATAAGATAGCGCTATCTTAAACGCTGAGCCGCACAGCAACTCGCGGACCCGTCATGCGTCGATGCAAGGGTTTGGCAGCTTGCCCTTGGAGTAGATAAGAAATGGGTGTTTTCCAAGTCCTGGAGGAGGTTTTCGTGAGCAGTGTTCTTTTCCGTCTATTCAAGATAGCGGTATCTCAAGACTGGAGTCCGTCGTGAGTGCCGCGCCAGCTTTGGTCATCATGGGTGTTTCCGGTTGCGGCAAGAGTGAGCTCGGTCGCAGCGTAGCCGAGCGTCTCGGGCTGCGTTTCATCGAGGCCGATGCCTATCATCCTGCTGCCAATGTCGACAAGATGCGCCGTGGCATTCCACTTGGCGACGAGGATCGGGCGGGTTGGCTGGCGATGCTGGCGGCCGAACTGTCCGCAGCGCAGGCGCGTGGCGAGCCGGTGGTACTGGCCTGCTCGGCGCTGAAGGCGCGCTATCGCGAGCAGTTCCGTGCGGTCGTGCCCGGTTTGCGATTTGCGTTTCTGCGTCTTTCACGCGCAGCGTCCGCGCAGCGCGTGGCGAATCGCCCCGGGCATTACATGCCCGAGAGCCTGGTGGATAGCCAGTTCGCCGATCTCGAATCGCCCACCGGTGAGCCGGGCGTGCTGACGCTGGATGCGATGCAGCCGCTGGATGTCCTGGTCGGGCAGACGCTCGAATGGTTGTCCCTTCCCCTGCCGGAGGATGCCTGAATGCAAAAAATCGGAACCTGGCTGCAGCGTCTGATCGAGATGCTGATGGCCGCAATGCTTTCTGTGATGGTGATCTCCGTCTTTGTGAACGTCGCCTTGCGCTATGTGGCAGGGACCGGTATCGCGAGTTCCGAGGAGTTGTCGCGCCTGCTGTTCGTGTGGCTGGTGTGCCTCGGCGCAATCCTGGCCTCGGCCGAAAATCGTCACCTGGGCTTCGACCTGGTACAGAGCCGATTGCCGGCACGCGGGCAGCAGGTTTGCGCGTGGATCGCTCGCGCACTCATGGTGTATCCGCTGTGGCTGCTGATCGAGGGTTCGGTCGAGCAGGTCAAGGTCGGTGTTGGCATCTTCAGCCCGGTCATGGGCTACCCGCTCGCGCTTGCGGCGGCCTCGGTGCTGGTGATGGCGGTTGCGATGCTGGTGCTGCTGGTGGCCGATGGGGTCCGCGCGCTCAAGGGTCGCAAGCCCGCGGCCGACGCCGGAGGTGAGCAATCATGACCATCGCCATCTTTCTCGCGGTGTTGTTTGCCGCCATGATCTTCGGCACCCCGATTGCGTTCTCGCTGATGCTGACGGTGGTCGCGCTGATGTGGCATCTCGATTTCTTCGATGCCCAGTTGCTGTCGCAGAACGTGCTCGCCGGCATCGACAGCTTTCCGCTGCTGGCCGTTCCGTTCTTTGTGCTTGCGGGCGAACTGATGAACGCCGGGGGTCTTTCGAGACGCATCATCGACCTCGCGCAGGCTTTTGTCGGGCATGTGCGTGGTGGTCTCGGCTTGGTCGCGATCGCTGCGGCCGTGATGCTGGCGAGCATGTCGGGCTCTGCGATCGCAGACACGGCCGCGTTGGCCACACTGTTGCTGCCAATGATGCGCCGGCAGAAGTATCCAGAGGGCCCATCCGCCGGCCTGATCGCAGCGGGTGGAATCATTGCGCCGATCATTCCGCCGTCGATGCCGATGGTGATCTACGGGGTTACTACCGGTACGTCGATCACCAAGCTGTTTCTCGGTGGCATCGTACCGGGCGTGCTGATGGGGCTGGCGCTGATCATGGCCTGGCGCTGGGTACAGCATGGGCAGGACTTCGAGGTGTCTGAGCGCAAGCCCTGGCGCGAACGCTTCAAGGTGCTCGGCTCTTGCGTGTGGGCATTGTTGTTGCCGGTCATCATCATCGGCGGCCTGCGCGGCGGCATCTTCACGCCGACCGAGGCTGCGGTGGTCGCCGCCGTGTATGCGCTCATCGTTGCCACGCTGATTTACCGCGAGCTGAACCTGAAGCGACTCTATGAGGTGCTCGTAGCTTCGGCACGCACCACCGCCGTGGTGATGTTCCTGTGCGGTGCGGCCACGGCGTCGGCCTACATGATCACCCTGGCCGACCTGCCTGCAGACCTCGCGCAATCGCTTGCGCCGGTGATGTCCGACCCGCGCCTGTTCATGCTGGCGGTGGTGCTGTTCCTGCTGATGTTCGGCATGGTGATGGACCTGACCCCGACCATTCTGATTCTCGGGCCGGTACTCGCTCCGCTGGCGATCAAGGCGGGCGTCGATCCGGTGTATTTCGGCGTCATGTTCATTCTGGTCGGTTCGATCGGCCTGATCACGCCGCCGGTCGGTACCGTGCTCAATGTGGTATCGGGCGTGGGCAGATTGCGGATGGAAACCGCGATCCGCGGCGTGATGCCATTCCTGGCCGTCTATTTGGTTTTGCTGGCCCTGCTGGTGCTGTTCCCCGGCATCGTCATCGGACCGCTTGCCTGGCTTACCTGAGCTTCAACACCCGCCAGCGTCCACGCCCCGGGCGCGGCGGGAAAACCCCGCAGCACATACTTAAAACTGGAGACACCAACATGAATCTCATACGTCGCACCGTTCTTGCCCTTGCCGGCGCTGCCCTGCTCGGCGGCCTTGCCACCACCAGCGCCTTCGCGGCCGATATCAAGCCGCGCATGATCCGGTTTGGCTATGGCCTCGCGGAAGACACCAATCAAGGCCGTGCCACCAAGGTGTTCGTGGAAGAGATGCAGAAGCTGTCTGGCGGCAAGCTCAAGGTCAAGGCCTTCGGCAGCGCCAGCCTTGGCTCGGATGTACAGATGCAGAACGCGCTGATGGGCGGCGCTCAGGAAATGATGGTGGGTTCTACCGCAACCCTGGTCGGCGTCATCCCCGAAATGGCCTTGTGGGACACGCCCTTCCTGTTTGCCAACGAGAAGGAGGCCGATGCGGTGCTCGACGGACCCGTTGGCCAGAAGCTGCTCGACAAGTTGCAGGAGAAGGGGCTGGTCGGGCTGGTCTACTGGGAAAACGGCTTCCGCAACCTGACCAACAACAAGCGTTCGGTGACCAAGCTCGAAGATCTCGGTGGCATCAAGCTGCGGGTGATGCAGAACAATGTCTTTCTCGACACCTTCCGCACGCTCGGTGCCAACGCCATTCCGCTGTCGTTCTCCGAACTGTTCACCGCGCTCGAGACGCAGGCCGTCGATGGCCAGGAGAACCCGTTCAACACCATCCTCACCAGCAAGTTCTACGAGGTGCAGAAGTACCTCACGGTGACCAACCATGTGTATAGCCCGTGGGTGGTACTGGCGAGCAAGAAATGGTGGGACGGCTTGAGCAAGGACGAGCAGGCCATCGTGATGCAGGCCGCCGTTGCCTCGCGCGAGTTCGAGCGCAAGGACACGCGCGAAGAAACTGCCCGCGCGCTGAAGGCGCTCGAGGCCAATGGCATGACGGTGAATGCCCTGTCGGCTGAAGAGCTCGACCGGATGCGCGAAAAGATCAAGCCGATCACCGAGAAGGTTGCCCAGGACGTCGGAACCGAGCTGTGGACCGAGGTTCAGCAGGAGATCGCCAAGGCGCGCGCAAACTGATTCATGGCTGAGGGGGCGTGTGTCACGCGCCCCGATGACGGCGCCGCCCGCCTCGAGTGAAGGGGCGGGCGGCGCAGAAGCCTCTGGAGGCTGCGCAGATCTGCTATCGTGCCGTCCATGCAATCCATCATCTCGATTTCCGGGCTCACGAAGTCCTACGCAAGCGGCTTCGAGGCGCTCAAACGCATCGACCTCGACATTCGCCGGGGCGAAATCTTCGCGCTGCTGGGCCCCAATGGCGCGGGCAAGACCACGCTGATCAGCATCATCTGCGGCATCGTCAACCCCGGCGAGGGCGCGGTGCGGGTGGGCGGGCACGACATCGTCTCCGACTATCGCGCCGCGCGTTCGATGATCGGGCTGGTGCCGCAGGAACTCACCACCGATTCCTTCGAGACTGTCTGGGCGACCGTATCCTTCAGCCGCGGCCTGTTCGGCAAGCCGGCCAACCCGGCCTACATCGAAAAGCTGTTGAAGGACTTGTCACTGTGGGACAAGAAGGACAGCAAGCTCTTGACCCTCTCGGGTGGCATGAAGCGGCGGGTGCTGATCGCCAAGGCCTTGTCGCACGAGCCGCAGATCCTGTTTCTGGATGAGCCGACCGCCGGGGTCGACGTCGAGTTGCGGCGCGACATGTGGCAGCTGGTGCGGGCCCTGCGCGAGACCGGGGTGACGGTGATCCTGACCACGCAT
>JAEUNS010000422.1 GCA_016790005.1 Zoogloeaceae bacterium | reverse complement strand
GCCCGCCTGCACCTTTTCGAAAGCGGGCTCAGTGTCGATTACCAACTTGTCAGTGCAGAGGCGTTTGCCGATGTTCAGCCGGGCGCCTTCGACGTTGTGACCTGCATGGAAATGCTTGAGCATGTTCCTGACCCGGCAAGCACGATCAAGGCATGCGCGCACCTGGTGAAGCCCGGCGGACATGTGTTCTTCTCGACGCTGAATCGCAATCTCAAGTCCTACCTGCTTGCCGTGATCGGCGCCGAGTATGTCCTGAAATTACTACCCAAGGGCACGCACGAGTACGCCAAATTCATACGCCCTTCCGAACTCGCGCGGTACTGCCGCGATGCGCGCCTAGACACCGAGCAGATCATCGGGCTGAGCTACAACCCACTTACAAAAGTCTATTCGTTGGGTTCTGACACGGACGTGAACTACCTTGCCCATACTCGACGAACCGCCTGACGCAATCCTGTTCGATCTGGACGGAACGCTGGCCGACACCGCACCCGACTTAGGCCATGTAGCCAATCTGCTACGCGTCGAGGAGGGTCTCGAACCCATGCATCTCGACAAACTCCGCCCACATACCTCTAGTGGTGTTCGCGGCCTGCTCCATGCTGCATTTGGGCTTTCTCCCCACGAGCCCGCGTATGCTGACCTGTCTGAGCGCTTTCTTGACCACTATGAGCAACACCTGTGCATCGATACCTATCTCTTTGCCGGGATGGATGAACTGTTGGCCACGCTTGATGCACGCGCAATCAAGTGGGGGATCGTGACGAACAAGCGCAGTCGTTATACCAATCCACTGATCGATGCGCTCGGACTCACCAGGCGCGCCGCATGCGTGATCAGCGGTGACTCGACGCCCCGCCCCAAGCCCGCGCCCGATCCGCTGTTGCACGCGTGCGTACTTGTCGACGTTCGCCCAGAACAGTGTATCTATGTGGGTGATGATCTGCGCGACATTCAGGCGGGAAAGGCCGCTCGCATGAAGACCGTCGCCGCGGCCTATGGTTATCTCGGTATTGAAACACCGATTGAACACTGGAATGCCGATGCCATCATCCATTCACCTGCAGAGTTGCTTGCTGCCGTCCGACTTTTTTGAACAATCGTGATAAGATGGTGCTTGATTTGTGGATCAATGTCCCCATATCAGTATTGATTCAAAAGGGGCCGACCTGGCTTCGACGTGGGTGGTGAAGCAGTGCAGTGCATACCGAGGACCAGTCACCTCGTAAATCCATCTGGAAAACTACAAACGCCAACGACGAGCGTTTCGCTCTAGCCGCTTAATACCGGTTAGCGCTGCACCGGCAGGTCTCTGGGCCGGGTGGTCTTAGCATAAGCTGAGCCGCTGCAGTGTCATTTACAGAGAATCGCGAGCAGTACCGGGTTACTTGGTACCGCAGCTAAAAGTAAGGTAACTCGCTCCTTGCCGGCCTGCCGGGCGGCTAAGCCAGGGGTTAAACCCAAATAGCCGGGCTAAGTATGTAGATCTGTCTGTGGAGGACTTGCGGACGGGGGTTCGATTCCCCCCGGCTCCACCAATTGCTGTTCCGAGTAGTACCGAAAAAGGCCGGAAACCCCAATAAATTCAAGGGTTCTGGCCTTTTTTTCGTCCTAAGTAGTCCGGAATGAGCCATTGAAAGCCGGGGGTATGTGGGGGTATTGTTGGGGGTATGTGCTGAAAAGTACCCCCAGACCTGCCGGAGATACCCCCAAATGCCCCTGACCGACACAGCAATAAAGGCTCTCAAGCCCGAGGCCAAAGCGCGCAAGCACGCCGATGAAAAAGGGCTGTTCCTGCTGGTGACCCCCAGCGGCGGCAAACTCTGGCGACTCAAGTACCGCTTCGATGGCAAGGAAAAGCTGCTCGCGCTTGGGGCGTATCCGGAGGTTGGCCTGAAGACGGCAAGGGAAAAGCGCGATGATGCTCGGCGGCTGATCGCTGAAGGCACGGACCCCGGCGAACATCGAAAGGCCACCAAGGCCGAACGGGCTGATGCGGTGGGCAACAGTTTCGAGGCGGTAGCGCGCGAGTGGTTTGATAAGCAGTCGTCCAGTTGGGTGCCGAGTCATGGCGACAAGATCATCCGGCGTTTTGAGCGTGACGTGTTTCCATGGATCGGAGCGAAGCCGATCACGGATGTGACCGCGCCTGACGTGCTTTCGTGCGTTCGACGCATCGAAGAGCGCGGACGACTGGAAACCGCTCACCGTGCGCTGCAAAACTGTGGGCAGGTTTTCCGGTATGCGGTGGCGACCGGGCGGGCCGAACGGTGCCCGACAGGCGACCTACGCGGGGCGCTTCCGTCGTCAAGATCGACGCACATGGCCGCACTCACCGACCCTGCGGAGGTGGCCGCCCTGCTGCGGTCAATCGACGGGTTCAGGGGGACGCTCGTTGTACAGACTGCGCTCAGGCTGGCACCGCTGGTATTCGTGAGACCGGGCGAGCTTCGCAAGGCTGAATGGGCTGAATTCGACTTCGACAAAGCTGAGTGGCGCATTCCTGCCGAACGGATGAAGTCCAAGCGCGAGCATATCGTTCCGCTTTCAACGCAAGCCATGGCGATCCTTAAAGACCTGCACCCGCTGACAGGAAGGCATGCGCACGTGTTTACGGGCGGGCGCGATCCAAAGAAGCCCATGAGCGAGGCCGCCATCAATGCAGCCCTGCGGCGGATGGGATACGACACCAAGACCGAAATAACCGGCCATGGCTTTCGGGCGATGGCGCGGACGATCCTGCATGAACAATTGGCGTTTGACCGCGACGTGATCGAGCACCAACTCGCGCACCGCGTACCTGATGCGCTGGGCGAAGCATACAACCGGACCAAGTTTCTACCCCAGCGGCGGACCATGATGCAGCGGTGGGCCGACTATCTCGACCAGATGAAGAAAGGCGCAGTGGTCATTGAAATACCGACCAGGGCGGCGTGATCGCCAGAAAAAACCCCTGCCCCACCCGGCTTGCGCAATGCGTCCGGGCAAGTTTCGTGCCAAAAATAGCCGAGCAAATCCGGGATGACCCCCTGTAGGGCTTGGTCGGCCTTGCCAGGACAAATAAAAATGAATCCATGTTGCCCCGGCAAGGGTCGGGGCCGATACGGAGATATCAGACATGGACAAGCAAACCCAACCATCGGCAACCATTCTTCGCCGTAAGCAAGTCGAAACCCGCACCGGACTTTCCCGCTCGACAATCTATGACCGCATCCGGGCGGGCACTTTCCCTGCGCCTGTTTCGCTGGGCGCAAAAGCGGTTGGCTGGCTGGAGCATGAGATAGACGCGTGGCTTGCTGGCCGCATTGCACAGCGCGACCAGGCATAAGGGGAAGCCATGACGACCCCAACAAAAGAAGCGGGCCGCGATCCCCGGCAGGACGCGACCCGAATGGACTTGCTACAGAAGATTCACGCTGATTATCCGGGCAACAGCACCAGCACGCAACGGTCGCGCTTGCTGGCCGCAATGCAGACGCTCGGAAGCGTGGCCACCAGCGAAGCGCGCCTGTATCTGGAGATCATGAACCCGTCGCAGCGCGTGACCGAGCTGCGCGACGAGGGGCACGAGATCATCACCACATGGAGCTATGAGCCGTCCGAGGCCGGGCGTGATCCGCACCGGCAGGCGCGCTACCTCGTGAAGCCGGTCGCGACGACGGCGGGGGGTGCAGCATGATCCGGGCTCTAATCACTGGCGACCTGTTCGCCGATCCACAACAACGCACCAGCAAGAACGGCAAACCATTCGCACTGGCGCGGGTGAGTGTGCCAATGGGTGATGAAGGCCGCGTGTCGTGCAGTTTGATTGTGTTCGAGCCTGATGCCGTGGCGCGGCTGCTGCAATTGCGTGCCGGGGCATCGCTGGCCGCTGCTGGCGTGCTGAAGGTCGGCATATGGCAAGCCAAGGACGGGCCCCGTCCGAGTCTCGACATGGTAGCCGATGAGGTGTGCAGCTCGGCCTTGCGACCGAAGCGACCAAAGCCCGAACCAGCGCAACGAGGGCACCAGGGGGGCGCGGCGATGGGCGATGCGCTGCCAGATGACGATTCGGACCTGATGGAGCCATGGTGATGAGTCATGACCACATCGACCCGTTCCGAGACGCCATGCGCGAAGCGGGCATTACTCCGCCTGACGTGATCGAGGCGGACGGGCAACTGCATCGTTTCCACGTCCAGGGCGACAAGGCCGGTTCCCGCAATGGCTGGTATGCGCTGCACCTCGACGGGCGGGCCGCTGGCGTGTTCGGGAGCTGGAAGGCCGGATTAACTTCGACCTGGGCGGCGGACGGCAAGCGCATGAGCGACACCGAGCGCGAGGCGCTCACCAGGATGATCGAGGCGGCGAAACTCAAGGCACAAGCCGAGCGCCGGGCCGAACATGAGGCGCGCGCCGTCGAAGCGCGGGCGGAATGGGCCGCTGCATCGCCTGCTGACCCTGCGCACCCGTACCTGACCAGGAAGGGCGTGAAGCCGCACAACCTGCGCCAGCATGGCGGGCTGCTGATCGTTCCCCTGTTCGATTCCTTCGGGCTGCTGTGGAATGTGCAACGCATCCAGGCGGATGGCACCAAGCGGTTCAAGCCGGGGCGTGCTGGCGGGCTGTTCTCACCGATTGGCGACTTCACCAGACCGGAAACCATCCTGATCTGCGAGGGCTGGGCGACCGGCGCAACGCTCCACCAGGAGTCCGGGCACCCTGTTCTGTGCGCGATGAATGCGGGCAACCTGCTGCCTGTGGCGACGGCTGCACGGAGTTCTTGGCGCGGATGGACTGATTTGGTGATCTGCGCCGACAACGACCGATTCACCGAGGGCAATCCGGGCGTGACTGCGGCGACTGCTGCGGCGAAGGCTACCGGGGCCAAGTTGATCGTTCCGCAGTTCCCCGACGGCGCGGCCGGATCAGACTTCAACGACTTGGCGATGCTTCGCAAAGGGGTGCGCCATGAGTGAGGCAATCGACACCATGACCGCCGATCTTTTCGGTACAGATGTTTCTGGTGTTCCATCGGGCGAGGCGAATTCCGCGCCAATACTGGCCGGAACACGAGAACATGAAGAACAAGAATTCAATAGCTCGCTGAAAAATGCTTCCTGCCTGGGGGCGGCTGAAGGCACGGCGGCTGATTCTGCATTGCCTATCCCGTTCTCTGATGTTCCAAGTGTTCCAGGTGTTCCGGCCAATAGCGGCGCGGGTTCCAGCGGAACATCACGCGGAACGGCAGGTGTTCCAGGTGTTCCGGGGCCGGTCGATCTGATCGAGGTCGCGACCGCTGGCGATGGTGGCCACGTCGACGAAACTGCCGTTCCGTCCGTGCCTGAAGATGATCGGCCATGCTTCAAGGTGTACGACGAATGGACGCTGCTCGACACCGGGCGCAAGCTGAGGCCGGGCGTGTGGCTGCATGGGATGAGCAAGCCGAAGCAGCACGAAGCCGCAGCACCTGTCGACACCTGGGTATGCGGGCCGCTGCACATCGAGGCGCAGACCTTCGACGGCACCGAAAACAATTTCGGGCGGCTGCTGCGCTTCAAGAACACGGCGGGTCGGTGGCGCTCGTGGGCGATGCCGATGGAACTGCTGAAGGGCGACGGTTCCGACCTACGCGGGGAACTGCTGGCGATGGGGCTTGAGCTTGACCCGTTCGCACGCCAGACGCTTGCGTGCTACCTGCAAGAGCGTGCACCGAGGAAGCGCATTCGGTGCGCGCTGCAAGTCGGCTGGTGCGGCGATGTGTTCGTGCTGCCTGATGCGGTGATTGGGCCAAACGCGGCGGGCGTGATCTTCCAGAGCGGCGAGCGATCGCACGATGAGCACGGACAGGCCGGTTCCCTCGACGGATGGCAAACCGAGATAGCTGCGCGTGCCATGGGCAATCCGCTGTTCGTGCTGGCGCTGTCGGCTGCATTTGCCGGGCCGCTGTTGAAGCGCACGAACACCGAGGGCGGCGGGCTGCATTTCGTGGGCGACAGTTCGACCGGCAAGACAACGATTCTTGAGGCTGCATGCTCAGTGTGGGGCGGGCCAGGGTATCGGCGTAGTTGGCGGGCGACCGCGAACGGCATGGAAGGTGCTGCTGCGCTGTTCAATGATTGCCTGCTGGCGCTGGATGAAATCAGCGAATGCGATCCGCGCGAGGTGGGCGCGATTGTCTATGCACTGGGCAACGGGCGCGGCAAGCAACGGGCGAGCCGCACCGGCGCGGCGCGATCCGTGAGCCGCTGGCAGGCGATCATCGTTTCGACCGGAGAGCGCACCATTGGCACGACGATGATGGAGGGCGGGCACCGCACCAAGGCCGGGCAAGCTGTGCGACTGCTGGACATTCCTGCGGCGCGGCAATTCGGCTGCTTCGACACTCTGCACGACCTGCCGACAGGCACCGCGCTATCTGATGCAATCAAGCGGGCGGCGGGCCTGCACTATGGCCATGCCGGGCGGGCGTTCCTCGAACGGCTGACGCACGACGGGCGCGACATGGCAGCACGGCTTGAGACCATCAAGACGAAGCTGCCTGCCTTCAATCCGCCAGACGCTGAAGGGCAAGGCCGGCGCGCGGCTGGTCGGTTCGCACTGCTGGCGCTGGCGGGCGAACTGGCGACCGATTACGGCATCACCGGATGGCCGGAAGGTGCGGCGCTCGAAGCTGCGGCGATCGGGTTTCAGGTGTGGCGAGCCGCACGCGGCAAAGGCAATGACGAGCGGCGGCAAATCCTCGAACGGCTGACCGGGTTCCTCGAGCGGCATGGAGACAGCCGGTTTTCAGACTGGATTGCGGACGGGTCAATGATCCGCGACCGGGCGGGATGGTGGAAACCTGACGACCAGGGCGGACGGCTTTACCTGTTCAACGCCGACGGGTTGCGCGAGGCGCTGAGGGGCTTCGACTTCAAGCAGGCGCTTGATGTGCTGGAAGCGGCGGGCGTGGTCCCCAAAGCGAGCGCAACGGGCGTGCGTTCGAGGGCCGAGAGCATCGGCGGGCGCAAGGTGCGCGTCTACCCCGTTCGTGCCGATGCACTGCATGAGGTGGGCAATGGCGCTTGATGACTTGCTCTCCATGCTGGAACGTGGTCCGGGAACATCTGGAACACCAGACTTTTCGGCATGTGTTCCAGCGAAACCCGCGCCAATGCTGGGCGGAACATCTGGAACATCTGGAACACCAGAAAAAGACAAAGGGCGGCGATGTTTCAGCAAACCGCCAGCGACCAACCCCGAGACGGTCGCCGCTCGGGCCTGGCTGCTTCAGTTCCTCGACCGCGCACCGATCGAAGTCTGGACGGGCCCACCGGCAACGCATGGCGAAGTGTTGGCGCTCTACCCTGGCGCTGTGGCGGCTGAACCCGTCCCCGAGCACGTCACCCGCACCCCGACCGATGGCGAGCGTGATGAGCTGCTGGCGCTGATTGCGGCGGTCTATGCGGCGGACACCGACCAGGACAGGCAAGAGGCTATCGGGCTGGCGCTGGCCGATCCTGAAGGCGCTCTCGCGTGCTACCGGGCCATTGCTGCCGAGCGTGCCATCGTGGTTAGCGCGTCCCCGGTTAGCGCGACGGTTAGTGCACAAAACGTTGCTGCCGAGCGTGGCATCGTGGTTACCAGGGCTGAAGTTACCAGGTCGGTTACCACGAAAACTCACGTTCAAGCCTGCAAGACCTGCCGACACCTGGCGCGACCGGGCCGGGCCGATGGCTATTGCGCCGAGCGCACCGACCTACCGCATGCCTATGGTGCGGACCACCCATTGCGCCGACTGCCTGCCGATGGCGGCGCGAACTGCCCGAAGTGGGCACCCAACGATTGAGGAACATCACCATGCAGAAGACTTTCCCCCCTGAGTTCAACGCACTGATGGCGCAGTACCGGGACACTTGCGCGGGACTCGGGCACGACCATGAACATTCACGCCGCCTGTGGCTGTTGATCGAATGCACCGCGCCTGCGTGGTTCAAGGACGAAATGCGCCAGGCCGCGAAGGACATGGGCCTGCTACCGATGCCCCGCATGTGCAACGACCAGGGCGAGCCGCTGTTCAGTTCGGCGGACTTGGCCGCGCACTTTGGCGTTCCTGTCGGAGAAGTCGAAGCATCCATCGAGCGATTGATCGAGGATCGCAAGGCGCTGGGCCTGCCCGTCGATGGGATCAGGAGAGCCGGTCCGGGCAATCTCAACGCGCTTCAGTGACAGGCCAGACACACCCGCATTCACCACAACGAAGGAGCAACACCATGACTGACGAACCACGACGCAACGGAGTAACCGAACTTCTCAGCAGCATGCGCGAGCGAGAGGCGGAACGGGAAGGACGCGTGCAGCGAGCGGCCGCAATTGCTGCCGTCGCCGATGCGATCTTCGATGACCACCCGGAGGTCAAGCGCCAGCGCGAGCGGGTCGCGATCATGGAGCGGAGATTTGAGCTTACCCAGTCTCAAAGCCTGAACAGACGAATCACCGAATCCATTGCGGCGATGCGTGCCGAGATGGCGCAGCGTTCAGGGGAGATTGTCGGGGCGGCTGTCGATGACCTTGAGGACGACCCCCTGACCTTCCTGCGCGCTTTCGCTGTTCAAGAAGAAGTGCGGCGGCTGTCGTGTGCGATCAGCGCGGCAGAGGCCGTGTTGTCGTCGCTGAAGGGGGCCGGTCTATCAACCCCCCACAAAGACAACCTGACGGACGCACGCCGCGAACTGCATTTGCTGCTGCAAGGGCTCAAGCGCGAGCACCTTGGATTCAAGGACGAGTGAGGGGCGGCGAATGGCAGACAACGAGACCAGACCAAAGAGCACAGCGGGGATCATCCTTGAGGCGATCCAAGACCTGTACGCCAGCGAGCAAATCGTCACGCGCGAAGTCCTGGCCGACATCACCGGCCTGAAGCTGACCGTGGTCGACGACCGCCTTGGCTGCCTGCTGGATAACGGCAAGATTCGCCGGGTGCAGCGCGGGGTGTTCGTGCCGATGGAGCAGCACAAGCCCGCGCGCCCCATTTCCCGCACGCTCTGCCCGGACGGGACGACCGTATTGGAGGTGGGCGACACGGTGTTTATTCTGTCCCCGCGCGAGTCCCGCATGCTGGGTGAGATCATGGCCGGGAGTGCCCAGCAATTCGCATCCATCGAGATCGGGCACGAGGCCGAGCGGCTGAATGCTGCGCTGGCTGCACAACTGAACGAGGTACGCCGCGACCTGCGGCAGCACCATGGCCAGGGGGCTGAATGTGCCGCTTCAGAAGGCGGCGGCGGGTGAATTTCTTGAGTCCCTAAAGGGCGATTGGTGAAATGTACGTGCGCGCGCGAGGGCTATGGGCCGCGAGAGATGCCCTCGATTGAAACGAGGGCGAGTAGTCCGCGCGCGCGAGGGCTATGGTGTTGATTCTCTCGGCTTCCTCAATTTGAGGGCGAACAATCCCTTTTGCGACCAGTACGCGCGCGCGAGGCCGATGGTTACGCCATAACGCGGATTCGCGTTTTGGTATCCAGGCCGAGGTATCCGGGCGGTATCCACGCAAACGCGGACGCTCAGGCCGATTCGATCAATGCCCCAGCGCAAGCACTGGAACATCTGGAACATCTGACTTTTCGGCATGTGTTCCAGCGAAACCCGCGCCAATGCTGGGCGGAACATCTGGAACATCTGGAACACCAGAAAACAACAAGGGCCTGCGCAATTTGGGTGAAGCCGCTTGACCGCCATCGGTGGTTGGGCGATGATGCCTCTGCACCGCAAACAACGGTGCCGGGAACTAGGAAGCCCGAACGTCTAGGCCGATGAGGCCGCGCACTGACGCGGTTTTTTCATTGGTGCATGCGCTCACCTATGGCGGGCCGTGTGGGGAGGGCGAAAGCCCTGCCGGTTCCTAGACCCGGTCTTCCTACCCTTCACGGCCTGCCACCCCGACAGGAAGCGGGGCGGCGGGATTCAAGCCGCAATCTAGGAGAGCACCACAACATGCACGCAACCACCACCAGGGCAAACCCTGCCCACACCCTGCAAGCCACATCACGCGCCCTTTCCGATCTGTTCGAGCGGGGCATCGTGACCGTCCACGTAGGCGATGAAATGACGGATGCCGAACTGACCGCGATTGTTGAAACTGTCGAAGCGTTCTTCGAGGCGGTGAAGCAATCGGAAGGGGGTGAAGCATGAGAGCGACCACCCGCACCGCACAGGCAATACCCGCCGACAAAATCACATCCATCATCGGCTTTCTGGATTCCAGCCTTCGCGATGCCGAAGCCGAGGCGGGCAAGGCCAAGGGCGACAACGAGGCGCGCGCCTTCTACCTGGGCCGCAGAACCGCTTTCATGCTGACGCTCGATCTACTGCGCGAGGCGATCTGCTGCGCGAGGTGGGCGAAATGATCCGCCTTAACCTCTACCGCGTACTGCGCCACATCACCGGCCCTGTGCTGGCCTATCGCCTGACGTTCGGGAGGGCGTAACCATGGGGCTGAACACACCTGTAATTGACGCCATGGCGATGATGTACGATCGCGGCAAGGCCAACATGAGCGATGCCGACCTTGAAGAGCTGGGGTGCCTGTCCGAACTGGCGGTAGATGAAGCCCGGCGAATGGGCGAGGTCTGCGCAGGGCTGGGGTGCCTGATTGCCTATGATGGCGGTTCAGGATCACCCCGAGCGGGCAGCTTCAGCGAACATGACGACGTTTCGACGCTGCTCTTTGCCCTGGGTCACTCGTTCGACGTGCTGGCGGGCATGATGCATGTTGGCGAGCGGGCGACCTACGAAAGCAGCTTGCGGGCGATGAACAAGCAGACGACCGCGTACTGACAAGCGCGGACGACCAGCACCAGCACCAAAACCGGCCATGTGCCGGTTTTGTGCTTTGTGGGTGCTGTGGCCATGGGTGCCGAATGGTCGGTACATGTGTTGGCTGGGGGTATATTTGGGGGTATATCGGAAAGTCGAAAAGCTCAAGCCCAGTAAATACGTGGCTTGTACGCAACAATTCGATAGCCCCCGGCACCAAATTAAAGGGCTCGGACAATCTCCGGGCCTTTTTCTTGCCTTAAACTCGCGGACCCCGCGTTTCCCGAACCAAAGGACATCCATCTTGACTGCTCCTGCCCGGACTGGGCAACGATGTGAAACACGTCTGCGCTGTTCTCGATGGTGTCGGTGCGCACCTCGATACGCAACCCGTCAAGGCGGCCAATTTAGCGAACGGACGGCAAGCATCGCGGAAAATCGTACCCGCCGCACCGGCTGAAACCATCAAGAGAAAAGCGCAGAACTGATGAACGCGATTTTGCCCGCAGCACTGCTCATTGGCCCCAATAGCGAGTAGCTCGGTGCGACACCAGTGCTTGAGCTGCACTTCACGCAGCCGGTGCCTGATCCACTCGTCGAGTTCGCGGAACACCTTGGGTGTCTGCGCAAGCTGGAAGTACGCCTTCCAACCCGGCATGTAGGCCCGCAGTCGTTCGGCGATCTCGGGTAGGCTTCGCCCGCCCGAGCGACGCGTGAGTTGCCGAATGCGTTGCTTGAAGGTCGTCAGCGCTTTGTCGGCCACCCTGCACTTGACCTGCCCACCCGAGCCGTACCAGAAGGCATAACCCAGAAACTTGCGCTGTGAGGCCGGTGCGACAGCCGTCTTGGCGTCGTTGAACTTCAGGCGGAGTCGATCGTAGAGCTTCTGCAGGCCTGCCAGCACCCGTTCGCCCGCTCGGCGACTGTGTACATACACGTTGCAGTCGTCCGCTTAGCGAACGAATCGGTGACCTCGTCGCTCCAGCTCACGATCCACCTCATCGAGCAGCACGTTGACCAAGAGCGGCGACAGCGGACCACCTTGTGGCGTGCCCTCGAACCGCTCCATGACCACGCCGCCATCCATGATGCCGGCCACAAGGTAACGACGGATCAGCCGCAGCACGGCCTTGTCATCGATTCGCCTCGCCAACCGTTCCATCAGGATGTCGTGATTGACCCGGTCGAAGAACTTCTTCAGATCCACATCGACCACCACCCGGTAGCCCTCCTGCACGTAGCGCTGTGCGTCAAGCACCGCGTCATGGGCGCGGCGTCCCGGTCGAAAGCCGTAGCTGTGTTCAGAGAACGTCGGATCAATCTTACGCTGCAAGATTTGCAGCAGGGCTTGCTGGATCAGTCGATCCGTCACCGTCGGAATCCCCAGTTCGCGCACACCCCCATCGGGCTTCGGGATCTGCACACGGTGCACCGGTAGGGGCCGATAGCTGCCATCCAACAAAGATCCCCGAATCCGGGGCCAGTGCGCTCTCAGGTCGTCCGCCGTCTCGGCAATCGACAACCCATCCACCCAAGCACTGCCGCGATTGGATTTGACGCGTTTCCACGCCGCCTCCATGTTCGCTTTCGCGAGCACCTGCCCAAGTAGGTCGTCCCGCCCTAAGCTTCCGGTTTCATACCGCGCCGTCCGTGCTTCATCACGCTCCGCTTCGGGCGCGGCTTCACCTTGCCCTCCCACCTCGCGCCCCGCAGACCCGAGTTTCTGATGCACTGCACGTCCGAGCGACACGCCCTTCCACCCTCCTACTCGTTCGGCCCTTCCCCGGCGGTCTTCGGCCTCACCGGCCCCTCCTCCGAGTACTACGGCCTCTGCTAATGGAATGGACGCCCCCACCCGCAACGGCATCGATGTGCCAAAGTGGATGCGTCACTGCAACCACTTGAACAGATAGGAGCGTCCAAATGAAGGTTACGACCGTTGGCATCGATCTGGCAAAGAACGTGTTCCAGGTGCATGGCGTCGACCAGCACGGCAAGACGGTCCTGCGCAAACAGATCAAGCGCGCCCAAGTCGCCATTTTCTTCGCCAACTTACCCACGTGTTTGATCGGGATGGAAGCATGTGGCAGTGCCCATTTCTGGGCGCGCAAGCTACACGGCCTCGGCCACGAGGTGAAGCTGATGGCGCCGCAATTCGTCAAACCCTACGTCAAGACAAACAAGAACGATGCGACCGATGCGGAAGCGATCTGCGAAGCCGTCACTCGACCCAACATGCGCTTCGTTCCGATCAAGAACGTCGACCAGCAAACCGTTCTCGCCCTGCATCGCGCACGGCAAGGCTTCGTCAAAGCGCGCACCGCGCAGAGCGACCAGATTCGTGGTTTGTTGGCCGAGTTCGGCATCGTGGTTCCCCAAGGCCTGGCGAACGTCTCAGCAAAGGTCCCCGACCTGATCGAGGATGCCACTATCGAGCTGCCGATGCCCTCCGACTGCTCATTCAACGCCTGCTTGATCATCTGAAGGAGCTCGATAGGCAAGTTGGAGAGCTCGAGGTCCAGATCAAGGCTTGGCATCGCGACAGCGAATTGAGCCGCAAGCTGGAGCGGATTCCCGGCATCGGACCGATCACCGCCAGCGCCTTGCTTGCCACCATCGGTGATGCCAAGTGCTTCGAGAACGGTCGCCAGCTATCGGCCTGGATGGGGCTGGTTCCAGTCCAAAGTTCCAGCGGAGGAAAGAACAACCTCTTAAGTATCAGCAAGCGCGGCGACACTTACCTGCGCACCTTGCTCATCCATGGTGCGCGATCGGTCGTGCGCGTCATGCAGGGAAAGCCTGGTGAAAGCTGGTTACACAAATTGATCGGCCGACGCAACGCGAACGTTGCCGCCGTTGCCTTGGCAAACAAGAACGCGCGGATCGTGTGGGCACTACTGGCCCGCGACCGTGACTACGAGCCCGACTACGTTCCGGCCCGCGCCAGCGCGTAAACGCAAGAACCACCTACCGAAGCATTCGACGACAGACGACAGCGGCAGCAGGAGTCACCACCGATTGCACAGGCGATCACGCATTGATGGCAAGACAGGTCAGACCGTGGCCAGCAAAAACCCGCAGAAGTCAGGGCATCCAAGAATGCGCTCTGCTGATAGAGGAGTTGGCCAGCGGATTCCATCAGGGACCACGGGCAAACCCCGACTACAGAGTCCGGATGCATGGCTGCAATCTACACCTTCGAGCCATCATGAAATGAGCGCTTGGCAAACCGGGGGCGTCCATGCATGACTTCTGCTCCGGCTCAGCACCGTCGCCCTTTCAGGCACAAGGCGAGATCTCCCCAGGTAAGAACGCACTCCTTCACTGCACAACCGCCGGATATACGCCACTTCGCCTTGGTCACGAGAGCTTCGCGGTTGCTTGCCCGCTTGCCCTGCTCGGTAGCCCCTTCTATCCGGTTCTTGTACATCGGCTCGCAGATTATGCTCCACGCTTCCTTCCCACGCTCGGTCGCCCTCGCGCAGTTACGCTTCACTTCGTTCGCTGTGATCAACTTACGGCGGGACTTCCACCCGCAGGAGTGCGCCCATGCTGGGCGCACAAGCAAAGGGCCCGAAGAATCTTTGGGCCCTTTTATCATGCTTGGTGGAGCACTACCCACCTGAGACCATGATGTTTTACGCAGACTTCTGCGCGCCAACCGCCTTGAGCGTCGCCGAAGTCGCAGCAGCGACATTGGCCTCGGCCGTTTCGGCAACCTGCTTGGCAGCCTTGCTGATGTTGTCGTACACGTTGCTGACTTGCTCAACCGCCGAGCGCGCGGCGGCAAATGCAGGCTCGGAGCCTGCAGGTGCCGACTTGGCGGCGTTGTCGAGTGCAAGCGCGAAATTCTTGTTCAACTCGGCAATCTGCGCTTCGAAGAGTTTCGACACTTCTTGCTGGCCTTCGGCGGCGATTGCATAGACATCACTGGCGTAGGCAAAGACCTTCTCGACGATCGGCTTGGCGAGCGAGGCGTGGAGGTCGACCAGATCTTGCGGGTTCTTGGTTGCGAGCAGGGTCTTGGCGCTTGCAGCACTGTCTTCAAGCACGGAGTGGGCAGTGCTGAGGTTCAGCGCAGAGAGGCGCTCAGCCCGGGCGATGGTGCTGTTTGCAAGGCTGAGAACGGTTTCGACGTTGGCTTTGTTGGCGGCAACGAACTGCTCGGGGGTGGTGAAGGTGGTCATGGTCGGCTTCCTTTGTGAGTTCATGAGAATCATCATTTGCATGCACAACCTGTTTCACTACCTTGTTATGTTGCGCTGCAGCATGGATTCGATTATAGACGTCACCCCAGGGCTGTCAAGCATTTTTGTGCACTGCAGCATTTCCTGGGCGAAAGCGAGATTTCTCTATGCCGAGCCGGGCGCTCATCGTTGCGTCAACAACAAACCACACTCCAGATGGTTCGTGTAGGGAAACTGATCAAAGGCGGCAGATGCTGCAACCGCGTGGGTATCTTGTAACGCGGCCACGTTCTCATGCAAGGTGGTCGGATTGCAGGAGATATAGAGAATGTGGCGAAACCCTCGCGCAAGCGCCAGCGTGGCCTCATCGAGGCCGGCTCGCGGTGGATCGACAAAGATCGTCGAAAAAGCGTAGCTTCCGAGATCAATGTCGCGCAGGCGCCTATAGGGCCTCAGGCCGGCGAGCGCGCTGCTGATCTCTTCGCTCGACATGCGCACCAGTTCAACATTCGAAATGGCGTTTGCGCCAAGGTTGTATTGCGCCGCCTGCACTGACGATTTGCTTACCTCGGTGGCCAGTACCCGGCCGAACAAAGGTGCCAGTGCGATGGTGAAGTTGCCGTTGCCACAATAAAGCTCGAGCAGATCACCGCCAAGCCCCCTCGCCTGCTTGCACGCCCAACTCAACATCTGGCGGTTCACTCCGCCATTGGGCTGAGTGAAGCTACCCTCGAACTGCTGGTAACACAAGCGACGACCGTCCAGTTCGAACTCCTCGAGCACCCAGTCGCGATCGAGAACGATCTTCTGTTTTCGACTGCGGCCCACCAGACGAACATCCAGATCATCAGCGAGCATGCGCGCAGCGGCTTCCCAGCGTTCGTCCAGCGGACGGTGATACACCAGAGTGATTAGCAAATCGCCGCTAAGGGTGGCCAGAAAATCCACCTGAAACAGGCCACGCTTCATGGGCTCGTCGGATTCGAGTCGTGCGCGCAGGCGCGGCATGGTCGTGGAGATGATCTCGGTCGCAACCACAAACTGGTCGATCACGATCCGTCGCTTGGCGTCATCGGGGTCGAACATCACGAAATCGACCCGCTCCCCCTCGTGCCACACCCGAAACTCGGCCCTCAGGCGGTAATGAAGTGGCGTCGATGATGCGACGAACGGTTCGGGAACGCCGATATCCGCAAACTGGCCTTTGAAGCGTGCAAGCTTGTCGTCAAGTTGTGGGGTGTAATGGGCAGGGTCGATACAGGGCAAGGACATAGCGAAGTAGATTGAGTGCCCTCTCGCCGGCCGACTTTGGCATGCAGTCGAGGCGTCTGGCGAGCGGCACAGGCTGTTGGCGAGCCCGGAATATACGCCACTCATTGCCAAATGTGCGAACTCTCCGCCGGATTGGCGCCCTGCCCAAGCCGCTTGCGGCTACACCGTCACCGGTCAGCCTCCCGCCTCCAGCAGCAATCGGTCGGACTTGCGCCGTCCGACTCTTATACGCCGCTCCTGCTTTCGCTCTCCGTCAACATAGGCTCGGTGCAGATAGACATCGCGCCGCTGGTGCGCCCGCCTGTCGTCGAAGTGAACGTATATGCAAGCGCAGGTGCCGCAATCACAACCCGGAAGCGGGATGTTGGGCGCCTCGGTCGACAGATAGCGCTTTCCGTAAGCCATCTTGGCGGCACTGCATGGGTTGGCCGCTGTTCGAATTGCAACCGCATGAAAGGCCCGCCGCCGATCATGCGAAGCCGAAACAAGCTGCGCCCCTTTGCCGCGCCTCGCGAGTCCGAAGAAAACAAACAAGACGAGCAGAAGTAGTACGCCGGCCGTTAGCATATTTGCAATATTCAGCATTTCTAGCCTCATTTTGCCATTTTATAAAGCATAAAACATCGCTGGCACTTCGTCGCGGCATTATTCCGATCAAGAAGCCCGGATTGGGCAGCAACGAGTGCCCCCGTCGTGCGACCTTGATGGCACCAGCCCTGCATCCCGACTGAGTCCTTTATGTTGCTGCAATACGACCCCAAGCGGGCGAAGCATGCATGGCAAAATCCGCCTGCATCCGTTTCCGCAGACTTCCATGCAAGAGCATGAACCCAGATGAGTTCCGCTTCTGAACACTTCGCGCATGGGGGATGACGGTACGTCCGCATTGACACGGTGCCTCGCCAACATCTCAAGACCTACCCAGAACTCAAGGCTCGGATCACACTATGGCAACACTCCTCAATCGCTTAAAACTTGGCTCGGCCCGGTTCGGCATCTCCCGCTGCAAACTCGCGCTGCGGGCTCTCGCAGTCTTGGCAATGACGTTTCTGCTGTTTCCACTCACTGCCACTGCCCAGAGTGTGGCGCCATCGATTTCCGTAACGGGCGATGAGGCTGACCTGGTCGTGTTCAACCGTTACCTGACGACATTTCGCGCCACTGTCGTGGGCATCTCGCCAGCTGAACGGGTTCATAGATCGAACACCAATATCGAGCGGGCGCTCGCACAGAACGGCCCGGGTGTGGTCAGGGTACAGAATGAAGCCTTCGGCAACCTGCTGCTGATCGACGACATGATGGCGATCGCGCTGACCTCCGCCGACGCCGATCCGCTGCAAGCCCAGACCCTGGATGAAATCACCCAACTGGCAGTCAGCAATCTCGAGGCCTTCATCGAAGATACGCGCGAGAGTCGCGATCTCAAGGCGCAGTTGCGCAGCCTGATCATCGTGGCGATCGCAACCGTGGTGTTCATCGTCGCAATCCTGATCCTCAATCGGGCGAAGCGGGCCATGCTCGCCTGGCTGTTGCGCCTGATCGGTGGCCAGGCCGAGAAACTCAAGGTGGCGGGCACGGAAATACTGCGCCGGGATCGTCTGCGTTCGGCAGGAAAGACCGCTACCGGCTTCATATGGTGGCTGATCGCGCTCTTGCTGTGCTACCAGTGGCTGAGTGTCGTACTCAACGCCTTTCCTTACACCCGGCCTTGGGGTGAGCAATTGCAGGGCTACCTCATCGGCATCCTCGCCCGAATCGGCGGTGCGATCGTCGATGCGATTCCGAATCTCACGATCGCCGCGTTGATCTTCTTCATGGCCAAGGGTGTCATCGGCGCCTTTCGCCCCCTCTTCGATCACATCGAGCGGGGCCATGGCACCTCCAGCTGGCTCGACCAGGATACGGTACGCCCCACCCGCCGGATCACGACGGTACTGATCTGGATCTTCGCTCTGGTCATGGCCTACCCCTACTTGCCAGGGGCGCAGACCGAAGCATTCAAGGGCATGTCGGTGCTGCTTGGTCTGATGATTTCGCTCGGTGCATCGAGCATCGTTGGCCAGGCCGCGAGCGGCGTGATCCTGATGTACTCACGCTCGATCCGTAAAGGCGAATATGTCCGGATCGGCGATTGCGAAGGCATGGTGTCCGAAGTCAGCATGCTGACGACCCGCATCCAGACGGGCTCGGGCGAGGAGATCAACCTGCCGAATTCGATGATCGTGAGTTCGGCTACCCGTAACTTCTCGCGCGCAGTCCCCGGAAAAGGCTATCTGGTCGACACGACCCTCAGCATCGGCTACGACACACCCTGGCGCCAGGTGGTGGCCATGGTCGAGGAGGCCGCGCGCCGCACGCACGACGTGCTGCAAGACCCACCCCCAAGGGTGATACAGGCACGCCTGGACGACCACTACCCGGTTTACCGTGTCCTGTGCCATGCACGACCGATCGACGAACATACGCGAGGTGAAGTCATCGACCAGTTGCTGGCCAACATTCAGGACGTCTTCAACGAGTACGGCGTC
>JAEUNS010000414.1 GCA_016790005.1 Zoogloeaceae bacterium | reverse complement strand
GGGGCGGCAAAGCACCTGCTTTGACTCCCCAAGCCCCCCCCTTTGTGGTTCAATGTCGCGCCATGCTTGAAGCCGTCCAACTCGCCTGCCTCAAGGGCGACCGTCTCCTGTTCCGAGATCTCGCCTTGCGCCTCGAAAGTGGCGAGATGCTTCGCGTCGCCGGTCCCAACGGGTTCGGCAAGACCAGCCTGCTGCGCATTCTGTGCGGGCTCACGATGCCCGAGCATGGCGAAGTGCGCTGGCTGGGCAAGAACATCGGCCACGAGCGCGAGCTCTTTCACCGTGCGCTCTTGTATTTAGGCCACTCCTCCGCACTCAATGATCTGCTTACCCCCATCGAAAGCCTGATGTTCGCCTGCGCGTCGGGTGGAAGCCCGGTTTCACGCGAGGCCTGCATGGAGGCGCTCGCGCGCGTGGGCCTGGGCGCGCAGACCGAGTTGCCGACCCGGGTGTTGTCGCAGGGGCAACGTCGTCGCGTGGGCCTGGCGCGTTTGTTCGTCGGCGAAGAGAAGCGCCTGTGGATACTCGATGAGCCCTTCACCGCGCTCGATGTCGCAGCGGTTGCCGATCTGGCCCGAACGCTCGAGGCGCATTGTGCCGACGGCGGCGGGGTGGTGCTGACGACCCATCAAGACGCACCCTTCAGCAGGATGCCGCGCGTGCTCGACCTAGCCGGAGTGGCCTGTTGAACGGTTTGATGGGACCCTTCATGGCGGTGTTGCGGCGCGACCTGATGCTGGCATGGCGTGGGCGCACCGATGTGCTCGTCACCCTGGCGTTCTTCGTGATCGTTGTATGTCTGTTCCCGTTTGGCGTCGGGCCCGAGACCAACCAGTTGCGCGAAATCGCGCCCGGTGTGCTGTGGGTTGCGGCGCTACTGTCGACCCTGTTGTCGCTCAATCGCCTGTTTGCCCAGGACCATGCCGATGGAACCCTGGAGCAGTTGTTGCTGTCTCCCGAGCCGACCGCGCTGTGGGTGGTGGCCAAGGTCGCAGCGCACTGGATCGTGACCGGCTTGCCGCTGGTGATCGTCGCGCCGGGTTTGGCACTGCTATTTGATGTGCAACAAGACGCTTTAGGCGTGCTTGTACTATCGTTGGCGCTGGGTTCGCCGATTCTGGCCTTGCTGGGTGCGGTCGGTGCGGCATTGACGCTCGGTTTGCGTGGCGGCGGGGTATTGCTGGCGCTGCTGATCCTGCCGCTATATGTGCCGGTACTGATCTTCGGCGCAGGCGCGGTCGATGCGCATCTGGGCGGCATGGGGGCCTCCGCGCAATTGCTGCTGCTGGGCGGCGGACTGCTTGGGGCGCTCGCGGCGGCGCCATTTGCCTGCGCTGCGGCGCTGAGAATTGCTATCGAATGATGAAAGAAAAACTGTCCCGATCCACCGAACCCAAGAGCTGGCTGCGTTTTTCTGCGCCCCAGATGTTCTACCCGCTTGCGGGCAAAATGGCACCATGGTTCGCCGCAGTCGCGGCCGTTCTGGGCGTCGTGGGGCTATACATCGGACTTTTCGTCGCGCCGACCGACTTTCAGCAGGGTGAGGTCTATCGGGTGATCTTCATCCATGTGCCAGCCGCGTGGATGTCGATGTTCGTGTACCTGGTGATGGCCTTCTGGTCTGCGGTGGGCCTGGTTATGAACACCCGGCTCTCGTTCATGATGGCCAAGGCGCTGGCGCCGACCGGGGCGATGTTCTGCTTCGTCGCGCTGTGGACCGGCGCGCTGTGGGGCAAGCCCACATGGGGCACCTACTGGGTGTGGGACGCGCGGCTGACATCGCAACTGTTGCTGATGTTCCTGTATCTCGGATTCATGGCGCTGACCGCGGCGATCGAAGATCCGCGCAGGTCGGACCGTGCCGGTGCCCTGATCGCGCTGGTAGGCGCGGTGAATGTGCCGATCATCTATTTTTCGGTCAGCTGGTGGAACACCCTCCATCAGGGCGCCTCGGTAAGCCTGACCAAGGCGCCAAGCATGGCCTCGACGATGCTTGCCGGCATGCTGCTGATGGCGTTCGCGGCGTGGGCTTATACGATTGCGGTCACGCTTTGGCGGGTGCGCTCGCTGATTCTCGAGCGTGAGCGCCATACCGAATGGGTCGGGCATGAACTGGATGCGCAGGAGGGCAGGGCGTAATGGAATGGGCGTCATGGAGCGCGTTCTGGGCCATGGGTGGTTCGGCCTTTTTTGTGTGGGGCAGCTATTTTGTGACCGCGTTGCTGATCGGCGTGGAACTGATGATGGTCAGGCACCGTCGTAGAGATACCGTTCGTCGTCTGATCAGGCTTCGCAGGGCTGCACCGCCGCGTGCTGACGTACGCGTAATCGAGGAGAGTGTTCAATGAAACCCCGTAGCAAACGACTGCTGCTTGTGGGCGGCGCCGTCGCCTTGCTGGTCGGGGCGGTCGCGCTGGTGCTGACCGCCTTTCAGCAAAATCTGGTTTTCTTCCACACCCCGACCGAAGTTGCCGAAGGCAAGGCGCCCGCCGGGCGTACCTTCCGGGTTGGCGGCATGGTCGAACAGGGGTCGGTGAAGCGCGACGCTGACGGCTTGACCGTGCAGTTTGCGATCACCGATACCGCAAAGGTGATTCCGGTGAGTTATCGCGGCACGCTGCCGGACCTCTTCCAGGAGGGCAAGGGGGCGGTGGTACAGGGTACGCTCGAGCCGGACGGACTGTTCCGCGCTTCAGAAGTGCTCGCCAAGCATGATGAGAACTACATGCCGATTGAAGCCCAGTATGCAGTTGACCAGGCCCAGAAAGCCGCGCAGACGGTCCAGCATTAACACCCCACCCGGAAATAGCTCACGATGATTCCCGAACTCGGTCATTTCGCGCTGATTCTTGCGCTCGTTCTTTCGCTGGTACAGGCGATCGTGCCGATGGTGGGTGCCCACCGCAATCGCATGGCCTTGATGGCGGTGGGGCGGCCGGCAGCGCAGGGACAGTTGGTTTTCATCGTGATCGCGTTCGTGTGCCTGACTTGGGCATTCATCGAAAGCGATTTTTCGGTGCGCCTCGCAGCCACCAATTCGCATACCGACACCCCGCTGATCTACAAGATTACCGGGGTGTGGGGCAACCATGAAGGCTCGTTGTTGCTGTGGGCGATGTCGCTGTCGATGTGGACGGTGGCGGTGACGGTGTTTTCGCGCAACCTGCCCGAGGCCTTCATGGCGCGGGTGTTGGGCGTGCTCGGCTGGATCAGTGCGGGTTTCATCTCGTTCACGCTGGTTACCTCCAACCCCTTTGAGCGACTGCTGCCCGGCGCGGAGCAGGGGCGTGATCTCAACCCGCTGCTGCAGGATCCGGGGATGATCATTCATCCGCCGCTGCTCTACATGGGTTATGTGGGCTTTTCGGTTGCGTTCGCGTTCGCAATCGCGGCCTTGCTCACCGGGCGCCTCGACGCGGCCTGGGCGCGCTGGTCACGGCCGTGGACGATTGTCGCCTGGGTGTTCCTGACGGCCGGCATCGCGGTCGGCTCGGGCTGGGCCTACTATGAACTCGGCTGGGGCGGTTGGTGGTTCTGGGATCCGGTCGAGAACGCGTCGTTCATGCCGTGGCTGCTGGGCACGGCGCTGATCCACTCGCTGGCAGTGACCGAAAAGCGGGGTGCGTTCAGAAGCTGGACGGTGCTGCTCGCAATCGGCACGTTTTCGCTGTCGCTGCTCGGAACCTTTCTGGTCCGCTCGGGCGTCATCACCTCGGTGCATGCGTTTGCAACCGACCCGACCCGTGGTCTGTACATACTCGCGCTGCTGGTATTGGTTATCGGGGTTTCGCTGGTGCTGTTCGCCTGGCGGGCGCCCAAACTTGCAGGGGGAGGCAGCTTCGGCCTGGTTTCGCGCGAAGCCTCGTTGCTCGGCAACAATGTGTTGCTGGCGGTGGCCTGTGCGGCGGTGCTGTTGGGCACGCTCTACCCCTTGTTTCTCGATGCCCTCAACATGGGCAAGATCTCGGTGGGCGCACCCTACTTCGAGGCGACCTTTGTGCCGCTGATGACGCCGGTCGTGATCCTGATGATGATCGGCCCCTTCGTGCGCTGGAAGGGCGACGACGGGGGCAGGATCATGCGCAAGCTGGCCCTCACCGGACTTGTGAGTGTGGTACTGGGCATTGCGATCGCGTTTGCGATTGGCCATGTGAGCGTGCGCACGGTGCTAGGGCTCGCGCTCGCGGCGTGGGTGGTGCTTGGCAGCATGCAGTTGTTGCGCAGCCGTTTGGCCGAGCGCCCGGGCGTGGCTGGAATGGTGCGCCTGCGCGGCATACCTTCTGCATGGTGGGGCATGTGGTTGGCTCACCTGGGCGTGGGCGTGTTCGTGATCGGTGTGACCATGGTCGGCAGCCTGAATGCCGACCTCGATGTGAAGATGTCCGAAGGTCAGACGGCCGAACTGGCGGGCTACACCTTCACCTTCCGTGGAGCGACCGAGCGTGCCGGCCCCAACTATGACGCGGCGACCGCCATCGTCGACGTCGATCGCAATGGTCGGCAAATAGCGACCCTGACCCCCGAGAAGCGCATATATCGCGCCCAGCGGATGCCGATGACCGAGTCTTCGATCGATGTCGGGCCCTTCCGCGACATCTACCTTTCGCTCGGTGAGCAGGTCGAGAGCGGCGCATGGGTGGTCAGCATTCACTACCGGCCGTTCATTCTATGGGTCTGGCTGGGGTGCGTGTTGATGGGCCTGGGTGGCATCTTCGCGGCATGCGACCGCCGCTATCGGCGGCTGGCGGAGCGCACCGCGCCCGCCACGGCTGCAAACGCAAAACAAGCGGGTTGAGCATGAAAGCGAAATTTCTCGTGCCATTGGCACTCTTTGTGTTGCTCGCAGGTTTCCTCGCCTACGGCCTGACCCTGAACCCGCGTGAGGTGCCGTCACCGCTGGTGGATAAACCTGCCCCTGCATTCAGCCTGGCACGGCTCGATCAGCCGGACCAGAGGCTCGACCTCGAGCAGATGCGGGGCAAGGTCTGGTTGCTCAACGTTTGGGCGTCATGGTGCGTCGCGTGTCGCCAGGAGCATCCCTTCCTGGTCGAACTTTCGCGGCGCGACATCGTTCCGATCATCGGGCTCAACTACAAGGAGGTGCGCGGCGATGGCGAGATCGACGCGCGCGGCATGGCGCTCGACGCCGAAACCGCGCTGGCGGTGCAGCGCGCGCGGGGCTGGCTGCAGGCCCATGGCGACCCCTACACCTGGTCGGTGCTCGATATCGACGGTCGGGTCGGGATCGACTATGGCGTGTACGGCGTGCCGGAAACCTTTCTGATCGACCGCAATGGTGTGATCCGCTACAAGCACATCGGGCCGATCCACGACGCGGTGTTCCGCGATGTGCTGTTGCCCAAGATCGAGGAGCTGACTCGTGCCGGTTGAGTTCAGGACTGGGGCGTGGTTGCGGCCCCTGCGCGGTCTGGCGGTCGTCGTGTCCTTGCTGGTGTCGGGTGTGGCGATCGCCGAGTCGGTTCCCGGCCCGAATGCGCAGTCCGCCATGCCTGCGGCCGAGGATGCCGCGCTGGAGGCACGGGTGAAGGCTTTTGCCTACAATTTGCGCTGCCTGGTCTGCCAGAACGAGACCATCGCCGATTCGCGCGCACCGTTGGCGCTGGATCTGCGCGAACAGGTCAGGGAGCAGTTTGCCGCCGGGAAATCCGAGTCCGAAGTCAGGGACTTCATGGTTTCGCGCTATGGCGATTTCGTACTCTACAGCCCGCCGCTCAAGGCTTCGACCCTGGTGCTCTGGTTTGGCCCTGCGCTGCTGCTGGTCGCGGGTGGCGCCTGGCTCGCTTATCGCCTGCGATCCCGTCAGCGCGAACAGGCGCCACAGCTTTCCGATGAAGAGCGCGAACGCGCGCGTGCCCTGCTGAAGGGTAGCCAACCGAATTCCGAGGAGTCCCGCACGTGACAGCGTTCCTAGTTCTGGCCGCCCTGCTGGTGGTCGGAGCCCTGCTTCTTGTCGTTCCGCCGATGCTTGGCGTCGGTGTGCGCGCCCGGAGTCGCACCGCGCGCCAGCGTCAGGCGGAAACCGCATTGCTGGTGCTGCGCGAACAACTTGCCGATCTCGAACTCGACCTTGCCGCCGGCCGGGTGGAAGAGGCTGAATACCGGCGTACCCGCGATGAACTCGAGGCGCGCGCGCTCGAAGAGGGGCTCGTGGTCGAGGACGGTGCCGACACCCGGCCCGCCTCGGCGGGTGCCGTGCTGGTTGCGCTGGCGATTCCGGCGCTGGCCGTGGCCTTCTATGTTTCACTCGGCGAGCCTGACGGTCTCGATCCGGCCAGGGTTGCGGGTAGCCAGCAAACCGCGATCACCCAGGAACAGGTCGTCGACATGGTCGCCAAACTCGTGGATCGCCTCGAGAAGGAGACCGGCGACCCGACTGCCTGGCTGATGCTGGCGCGCTCTTATGCGATGCTCAACGACCTTCCGGGGGCCGCCCAGGCATGGGCGCGCATAGCGCCCAATGCCCCGGACAATGCCGATATTCTGGCGGACTGGGCCGACTTGTTGGTCGCGGGCAAACAGGGCGACTTCTCGGGCGAACCCGATCGCCTCATCGCGCGCGCACTCGAACTCGAGCCCACCAACCCGAAAGCGCTGGCCCTGGCCGGTAGCGGGGCGTTCGAGCGAGGTGATTTCGCTACTGCAGCCGGGTACTGGGAGCGTGTATTGGCTCAGGTGCCATCCACCGAGCCGATCCACGCGACCATTCTGCAGAGCATCAATGAGGCTCGCGGGCGGGTCGGCATGCCACCTTTGGCCGGCACTGCCGACACGACGCCCGGTCCGTCAGTGCCGGCTGCCGCGGCAGAGGGCGACGGCCTGAGCGTGAGGGGCACCGTGCGCCTTGCGCCGGAACTCGCGGCGACGGTAGAGCCGGAGCAGACCGTATTCGTCTTCGTGCGCCAGCCCGATGGCGGCCCGCCGGTTGCTGCCTTGAGGTTCAAGGCCAGCGAGTTGCCGGTGAGCTTTGCATTCGAGGGCGTGCAAAGAATGTCGAACGGCCCGCTGCCGGA
>JAEUNS010000396.1 GCA_016790005.1 Zoogloeaceae bacterium | reverse complement strand
GTCACCACCGAGGTTTGTGTGCAGACCACGATGCGCGAGGCCAACGACCGCGGATTCGAGTGCCTGCTGCTTGAGGATGCCACCGCGAGTTACTTTCCCGAGTTCAAGGCTGCGACGCTGGCCATGATTCGCGCCCAGGGTGCGATCGTGGGCTGGACGGCAAGCACAGATCAATTTCTCGAGGTGCTGGATGCTTGAATCGGTGAGCCTGCCTGCGTTTTTGCCCGATGGCTGGCGGTCTTTGCCGTTCAGCCCTTTTCGCGACGGTGTCGAGATTTCGGTGATCCGGGACGGCAGCCCCATGGTCGCGCTGTTGCGCTATGCGCCTGGGGCGTCTGTACCCCGTCATTCGCATACCGGGCTCGAAACGGTGCTGGTGCTGGAGGGCGCGCAGTCAGACGAGCGCGGCCACTATCCGGCCGGATCGCTGGTGTTCAACCCGAAGGGCAACATCCACACGGTGTGGTCGGACGAGGGTTGCACGGTGTTGATCCAGTGGGAGCGTCCGGTGGAGTTCGTCGTACCCGAGTGATCCACCGCTCGCCTGCGCCGTTTGCCCCCACGGCTTGCTCCTGTTGCCCGAACGAGCCATCAGAACGGTCCTTTCTCCTCTTTGTCACGCTCATACTGCCGGCGTAGCCGCGCCAGGCCGGCGTGGTAGGCCTCGCCGTCGCCATGGTCGAAGAAGTACGGATAGCGGTCGTGCGCGTGGCGGATGCGCCGGGCATGCTTGATCGGGCACCAGTATTGTTCGGTGCGTGCGGCAACCTCGCGGGTGTAGGCGGCCACTCCGTTGCCGTAGGAGCAATAGAAGCAGTTGAATTTTTCGAGCAGGTTCAGGTAGGGGAGATCTTCCCGGTCGAATATCAGATAGTCGCTGCGCCTGACCTTCGGGATGCGATAGATCGGAAAGCACACGCTTTGGTAGATTGTCACGAACAGATCCATCAGGATGAATGGAATCCAGCCCACATAGATTACCGGTGCGGTGATCGCCACGAGGATGCGTGAGCGCAGAACGTAGCGTAACAGCCCGATCTTGTAGCGGCGTTGCTGGCGCAGGAACTCGTCGGCGAGTTCGATGCGTTTTTGCAGCAGCTCGTCACGCTTGGCGTTGTACTCGGCCTCGAGTTCTTCCTGCAGTACGTGAATTCGTGCAAGCAGTTCATCCAGTTCCTGTCGCATGGTCTGTTCCTCGGGATGAACCGGGTTAGGATGGGGCCGTCAGTGCCGTGTGACTGGCTGCGCGCTGGGGGTGCCTCGATGCGCGTTGTCCTGATCGCATCGGTTCGAACCGATTCAATTCAGTGGGTATGGCATCAGTCGCAATGCATTGTGCGCTGCTTGTGCGCTATGGTACTGGATAGCGCAAATTGTGCACTTGCCAGCGACGGTGAAAACGGCGACTGTTCACCGGACATAAAATTAGGGAAGTGCCGACAACTGATGGGCAGCGTGCAATCACTCTCCAGGTTACTCCTGAAGCATGTTCTGGGCTGGTATGCGGTGTTGATCGTGTGCACGGCCTCGGCGCTGCTGTTTCACGAGATGCGCTCGATCCGGTTAAGTATCGGCGACGAGTTGCTGCAGATCGAGAACTCGTTCGGTAAAGGGTTCAGTCGGGCTGTGTGGAATCTCGACATCGAGATGATCAAGATGCTGTCGGCGGGCGTCATCCAGGTGCCGGTGGCGTCGGGGGTGCGGGTGGTCGATGCCAGCGGTGTGACCCTGGCCGACGGCGGCAGCATTCCGGTCGGAGCCGGCAACGGCTCCCTGCTTTTCGGTGGCGTGCTCACCCATGTCGTTCAGTTGCAGAGCCCCGATGCGATTCGCAATGTCGAGAGCATTGGTGAGGTGGTCATCTACACCGACAGGTCGGTCCTGTTTCGCCGCCTGCGGGCGGCGATTTTGTCGCTGCTGGCGAACACGCTTATTGTCGGCGGTGGCATGTGCATTGTGCTTTACCTGGCCCTGACGCGTTACCTGGCCCGCCCCCTGACGCGGGTGACGGAGTCGATCGCAGCCATGACCGAGCGCCAGGGTGCAGGTGCGCCGATGCGCATCAGTTACGATCGGCGTGACGAGATCGGTCTGCTGGTCGACGCCCTCAACGGTATGAACGAACGGGTGGTGCAGTCGCGCCGGGCGCTCGACGAGCTGAACCGTTCGCTGGAACAAACCGTGCAGACGCGCACGGCCGAACTGCAGGCGACCACCGAGCAGTCTGAGATGCGTGCACGCGAGTTGCAGCGCAGTACCGCGCAGCTGCAGTTCATGCTCGATCACAGTCCGATTGCTGTTCGAATCGTGACCACGCCCAAGGACAGGTCGCAGATCCGGCTACAGTTTGCCAATCGCAGCTTTACCCGGCTTTTCAAGCCCGCGTTTCCCGACGAGATGCAGACTCACCCCGATGCGATCTATGTCAATCCGGATCAATTTTACGACCTGTACGAGCACATCCGGGCACGTCGCGATATTTCGGCACCGCGCCTGATCGAGATGCAGACTTACCGGGGCGAGCGTCGTTGGGTGATGGTGTCGGTGATCCCGCTCATCTACGACGATCAGGATTGTTCGCTCGGCTGGTTCTACGATGTGTCCGACCTGCAGCATGCCAAGGATCAGGCCGAGGCTGCGGCCCAGACCAAGGCCGTCTTCCTGGCCAACATGAGCCACGAGATCCGCACGCCCCTCAACGGCATCATCGGACTCAGTGATCTGGTGCTGAAAACCGGGCTGTCGCCGCGGCAGCGCGAGTTTCTTTCCAAGATCCATCGCGCTGGTCTGCACCTGTTGGGCATCATCAACGACATTCTCGATTTGTCCAAGATCGATGCGGGCAAGCTCGATGTCGAGAGCACGCCGTTCTCGATCGAGCAGCTGGTCGATCCGGTGCGCGACATGCTGGCCGAGAAGCTGGGTGCGCGCAGCCTGATGTTTGCGGTCGAGGTCGATCCGGCGATTCCGACCCGCCTGTATGGCGATCCGCTGCGCTTGCGCCAGGTATTGATCAACTACTGCAACAACGCGATCAAGTTCACCGAGCACGGCAGTATCCGCATCACCCTTCAGGCAGAAGATATCGGGCCGGACGCCTTTACGTTGCGCTGTAGCGTCATCGATACCGGAATCGGAATGTCCGAAGAACAACAGGCGCGGCTCTTCCAGAGCTTCAGCCAGGCCGACAGCTCGATCACCCGACGCTTTGGCGGCACTGGTTTGGGGCTGGCAATCTCGAAGAGCCTGGCCGAGTTGATGGGCGGCGAATGCGGTTGCCGGTCGACCCTTGGTCAGGGCAGTACCTTCTGGTTTACGGCTCGACTCGCCTGGCAGATGGCTGATCAGATCGCCGACGCGGTGACCGTGCTCATATCCTTGCCGGATGCGACGACCCATCCGGTGGCCATGTGGGCACGCAATTTTGGGTGCGTCGTCGAACTCGCCGAATCGCCGCAGGAAGGCCGTGACAAGCTCCTTGCAATTCGCAATGTCGGTTCGGCGCTGGTGGTTGCCGATCCCCAGGCATGGGTACATCTGCGCGAAACCTGGACGCTTGCCGCTGAGGGCCGAGATCGCAGCGCCCTGCGCTTGCTGCTGTGGAACCCCGACAATGCCGACACGAGCGCGCTGGCCCTGCCGGTCGGCAGTGTGTGCCTCGAGGAAGGGGCATCGGCTAGTGATTTTTTCGAGGCGATAAGCCAGTTGCTCGGACGCGCGACCGTACTGCGTCTGGCGAACGAATGTGAGTCTCACGACCTGTCTGCGCTGACCGGAGCCCGAATCCTGATTGTCGAAGACAACGAGGTGAATCAGTTGGTGGCCTCCGAGCTGCTCGAAAGCAAGGGCTTTCTCGTCGATGTTGCGGACAACGGCCATATCGGTGTCGAGATGGTCAGTGCGAATCGTTACGACCTGGTGCTGATGGACATGCAGATGCCGATCATGGATGGTGTGAGCGCGACTCGCGAGATTCGCCGCAGCTTCCGACCGGACGTCCTGCCCATCATTGCCCTGACCGCAAACGCGATGCAGCAGGACCGGCAGCGTTGTATGGACGCAGGCATGCAGGGCTTCATTACCAAACCCATCGACACCCATCGCCTGTGGGCCGAGCTCAAGACCTGGATCAAGCCGCGTGGCCGTGGCGTATCGCCTGCCGGTGCGGCGCGACCCGAAGCCCCGCCTTCATCGCCCGCCGCAGCCCGGCCGGTGATGACCAACGGTGACGTATCGACCCTCGCCATCGACGGCCTCGACGTGCGCGCCGGTCTGAACAATGTGATGGGTCGGGGCCCGCTCTATCTTTCGCTGTTGCGCAAATTCGCGCCGAGTCAGCGCGACACGGTTGGCAAGGTCCGCGAGGCCTTGGATGCAGGCGACCTGGTGACTGCCGAGCGTTTGGCGCACACCCTCAAGGGGGTCGCCGGCACGATCGGCGCCGGAGTCCTGCAAGGCCTGGCTGCCGATGTCGACAGGCTGCTCAAGGCCGGCGGGGATCCTGCCGCGATCGACGCTTCGCTCGCGATGCTTGAACCGGAACTGCGGCGGCTGTGTGAGGATTTGCTGCGTCTGCCGCCAGCCTGAGGTGCCGGGTCACACCAGCAACAGCCCGGCACCCAGACCGCAGCCGATCGCGATCAAGCCGGGCAGGGCGCTGCGGGCGAGCGAGCGGCCGCCGATGCTCACCACCAGCCCGATCTTGAAGATCAAATTCGCGATCAGCGCCAGTGCGACCGCGATGACGGCCTCGCCGAAGACCACCCTTTCGAGGTTGAACATGCGCAGTGTCGACAGCACGCTTGCATCGGCATCGGTCACGCCCGATACCAGGGCGACGATGTAAAGACCGCTGTTGCCGGCGATATCCTGCAGCCAGGCGGCCGCGAGCAGAACCACCGCATAGAGCAGGCCGAAACCTACCGCTGTCTTGAGCTCGGTGGGGTTCTTTACCTCCGGCATCGGTAGATCGCCTGCCGAGTTGAGGATCTTCCAGCCATAGGCGGCCATCACCAGTCCGGGCAGGATGCCGCACACGAACACGGTGGCGATCGGACCGATCAGCGTCGGCGCGACCACGCTGGCGATGATGCCGAGCCGGATCATCACCATCACGTTGGCGATCAGGATCACGATGGAAGACATGCGCACCAGGTGTGGATGTTCAGCCGCATGGCGCGAGAACATCATCGTCGTTGCGGTCGAGGACGCCAGGCCGCCAAAGATGCCCAGCACCGCGGCACCATGGCGCGCGCCGATGATGCGCAGCGCAAGATAGCCGGCCAGCGCCAACCCCGAAATCAGCACCACCATCCACCACACCTGGCGAGGGTTTATCGCGCCATAGGGCCCGAAGTTTTCGTTAGGCAGAACCGGCAGGATCACCAGTGAAAGCACAGCGAACTGGAGCATCGAGTTGATGTCCTTGGGGGTCATCTGCTCGGTGAACTGCTTCAACTCGGCCTTGAAATAGAGCAGCACGGTGGTGGTAATTGCCAGCATGACCGCGAGCGTGGCGTAGTCGAACCACACTGCGGCACCCAGGCCATAGGTGACGATGAT
>JAEUNS010000363.1 GCA_016790005.1 Zoogloeaceae bacterium | reverse complement strand
GATCTCCTCGACCACGGCCTCGTACTCCTTGATCAATGCGAGGTCGAGCTTGCGATCGGCCGAGCGCGCGAACGGATCGAGCTTGCTGCCACGCAACCCCTTGAAGCGGGTCAGCATCCGCATGGCCTTCAACATCCACGGGCCGTAGCGACGCTTCTGCAGCTGCCCGGTTTCGGGGTCGCGGTCGGCAAGCATCGGCGGGGCAAGATTGAACACCAGCTTGTAGTCGCCTTCGAACTGCTCCTCGATGCGCTTGACGAAGTCGCTGTCGGTATACATGCGGGCCACCTCGTACTCGTCCTTGTAGGCCAGCAGCTTGTGATAACCGCGCGCGACCGCCTCGGTCAGCAGCGTGATGCCAGGGGCGACCTTGGCCTCGGCGGCACGCACCCGCTCCACCAGCGCGGCATAACGCGCGGCATAGGCGACATCCTGATAATCGACCAACTGGGCCTTGCGCCGTGCAATGACCTCATCGAGTGTGGCCGACAACTTGTGGTGCTCGGGCTTGCCGAAGGTCGGGCGGGCAGCCTCGGCGACCGCCGCCGGATCGACCGCGGCACGCCTACCCCACTGGAAAGCGGCCTTGTTGGCGGCAACCGCAGCAGCATTGATCTCGATCGCACGCATCAGCGCCTCGAACGACAGGGGCACCAAACCCTTTTGCCAGGCGTAACCGAGCATAAACAGGTTGGTCGCGATCGAATCGCCCAGTATCGCCGTGGCAAGCCGCGATGCCTCGATGAATTCGACCTTGTCCGCGCCCACCGCGTCGGTGATCTGGTGCTCCATCGCCGCCGCCGGGAACTGCGGGTCGGGGTTGGCAACGACGTCGCCACTTCGGGCCTGGGCGGCAAAGCCGCGCACGAACTCGCTGGTATTGGTCTGGTCGCGATTGATCACGACACGGGTATGGCCGGCACGCATCTTGGCCAGCGACTCGTCGGACGCCGCCACCACCAGGTCACAGCCGATCACCGCATTGGCCTCGCCCGCCGCAACCCGTGCGGCGTAGAGCTGCTCGGGCTTGTCGGCGATGCGCACATGCGACCACACCGCCCCACCCTTCTGGGCCAGTCCGGCCATGTCGAGCACCGAAATGCCCTTGCCTTCGAGATGCGCAGCCATACCCATGAGTGCGCCAATCGTGACGACGCCCGTACCGCCCACACCGGTGATCAGGATGCCCCACGGCGCAGCGGTGGCCGGCAGTTGCGGCAGCGGCAGCGACGCGAAGATGTCCTCACCCACCTTGGTGGCCTTGCCCTTGCGCAATTGCCCGCCCTCGATCGTGACGAAGCTGGGGCAGAAACCTTTCACGCAGGAGAAATCCTTGTTGCACGACGACTGGTCGATCGTGCGCTTACGGCCGAACTCGGTCTCGACCGCGGTCACCGACATGCAGTTCGACTTGTCGCTGCAATCGCCACAACCCTCGCACACCAGATCGTTGATGACCACCCGGGTGGCGGGATCCGGAAACTTACCGCGCTTCCTGCGGCGGCGCTTTTCGGCTGCGCAGGTCTGGTCGAAGATCAGCGCGGTCACACCGGGCGAGGCCCGCAGCTGGCGCTGGATCGCATCGAGCTCGTCGCGATGGCGAATCGGTACGCCATGCGGCAGGTCGGACGGCCCATAGGCGCGCTCGGTGCCATCGGTGACGATCATCACGTTATGCACACCCTCGGCATGCAGCTGGTGCGCAATGATCGGCACCGACAGACTGCCGTCATGCGGCTGGCCGCCGGTCATCGCGACCGCGTCGTTGTAGAGAATCTTGTAGGTGATGTTCACCCGGGCCGCCACCGAGGCGCGGATCGCGAGGATGCCCGAGTGCATGTAGGTGCCGTCGCCGAGGTTGGCAAACACATGCTCGGTCTTGGTGAAGGGCGACTGGCCGATCCAGGGCACGCCTTCGCCCCCCATCTGGCTGAAGAACTGGGTCGATTCCGGCGACAGCCAGGTGGCCATGTAGTGACAGCCGATGCCGGCGATCGCGCGCGAGCCGACCGGCACCTTGGTCGAACTGTTGTGCGGGCAACCCGAGCAGTAATGCGGCACGCGCTGGATGACATCGCGCGGCTTGGCCAGCGCGGCCTCCTTGGCCTCGATGAAGGCCAGGCGGGCCTTGATGCGGTCGGAGGTGTAGAAGCGCGCGATCCGGCCGGCGATCGCACGCGCGATCATCGCCGGGGTGAGCTCGCCTGCGGCAGGCAACAGCCAGTCGCTGTGCGGTAGCGCCCATTCGCCCTTCTCGTCGAACTTGCCGATGACGCGAGGACGCACGCTCTCGTCCCAGTTGTAGATTTCTTCCTTCAGCTGATACTCGAGAAACTGACGTTTCTCCTCAATCACCAGGATCTCATCCAGACCCTTGGCGAAGTTGCGCACACCTTCGGCCTCTAGCGGCCAAACCATGCCGATCTTGTAGACCCGCAAGCCGATCTCGGCTGCGGTGGTCTCGTCGATGCCGAGGTCTTCCAGGGCCTGGCGCACGTCGAGATAGCTCTTGCCACTGGTGATGATGCCCAGCTTGGCGTCGGGGCTGTCGATGACGGTCTTGTTGAGATTGTTGGCGCGGCAATAGGCCAGCGCGGCATACAGCTTGTGATGCAGCAGGCGCTTTTCCTGCACCAGCGGGGGGTCGGGCCAGCGCAGGTTGAGACCGTCTGCCGGCAAGGGAAAGTCGGTCGGGATCACGGTCTTGACTTTGAACGGGTCGACATCGACCGATGCCGAAGTCTCGACCGTGTCGGTGAGCGCCTTGAACGCAACCCAGCAACCCGAGTAGCGCGACATCTGGAAACCATGCAGGCCATACTCGAGGTATTCCTGAATGCCTGCAGGTGCGAGCACCGGCATCATCAAGGCCTTGAATACATGTTCGGTCTGGTGCGGCAACGTCGACGACTTGGCGGCATGGTCATCACCCGCAATCACCAGCACGCCGCCATGCTTTGAGGTGCCAGCCGCGTTGGCATGGCGGAACACGTCGCCGGTACGATCTACGCCCGGGCCCTTGCCATACCAGATCGAGAACACGCCGTCGTAGAGCGCGTTCGGGTCGAGCGTGACCTGCTGGGTACCCCACACCGAGGTGGCGGCGAGGTCTTCGTTCAGGCCGGGCTGAAAGCGGATGTGCATCGGCTCGAGCACCTTCGCCTTCCAGAACTCCTGGTCGACGTTGCCGAGCGGCGAGCCGCGGTAGCCAGTCACGAAACCGGCGGTGTTGAGCCCCGCCGCTTCGTCACGCATGCGCTGCATCATCGGCAGGCGCACCAGCGCCTGGATGCCGGT
>JAEUNS010000349.1 GCA_016790005.1 Zoogloeaceae bacterium | reverse complement strand
CGACCAGGTGCCCAAGCTGTTCGGGCTTCACATCACCAAGGAAGGCTTTCTGCGCGATCTGATCAGCCTGATCCATCACCTCCCCGATACGTCGCTGCTCACCCTTTGCGTTGCACTCGCGACGCTTGTGGTCCTGATCGGAATGGAACGCCTGTGGCCGCACTCCCCCGCCCCCCTGGTCGCAGTCGGCGGCGGAATCACCGCCGCTTGGATCTTCGGCCTTGAAGCCCATGGCGTTTCGCTCATTGGCCTCATTCCACAGGGTTTTCCGTCGCTCGTCTTGCCCGACGTCAGCCTCGCACAGCAGTTGTTGCCTGGTGCGATCGGTATCGCATTGATGAGCTTCACCGAATCGATTGCGGCGGGACGTGCATTTGCCACGAGCACCGAGCCGCCGATCAATGCCAACCGCGAATTGCTGGCCAGCGGAGCCGCGAATCTTGGCGGCGCGTTCTTTGGCGCCATGCCGGCCGGTGGCGGCACATCGCAAACGGCCGTCGTTCGGGCTGCTGGCGGCCAATCGCAACGTGCGGGCCTGATCACCGCTGCAGCAGCCTTGGCCACCATGCTGTTTCTTGCGCCGCTCCTGGGCTTGTTGCCACATGCGACATTGGCAGCAGTGGTCATCGTCTACTCGATTGGTTTGATCCAGCCCGCGGAATTCAAAGCGATCCATAGCATTCGCAAGATGGAATTTCGCTGGGCACTGGCGGCATTCGCCGGCGTGATCATCTTCGGCACCCTACAGGGCATCGTCGTCGCAATCATTCTTTCGATGATCGGACTGGCGAGCCAGGCAGCAAACCCCAAGGTCTACGTGATCGGACGAAAGCCTGGCACCGACGTGCTGCGCCCCTGCTCACCGGAGCATCCTGATGACGAAACCTTTGGGCGACTGCTGATCCTGCGCCCGGAAGGTCGCCTTTTCTTCGTCAACGCCCAGGCAGTTTTCGACCAGATCAAGGAATTGATTGGCGTGCACAGGCCCGACGTACTCGTGCTCGATCTCAGCGCGGTACCGGATCTCGAATATTCAGCGCTGCAAATGCTGATCGAGGGCGAACGCCTCCTTTCCGAAAGCAAGGGCGCCCTGTGGCTTGCAGGGCTGAATCCCGGCGTTCTGGAGGTCGTACGACACTCAGGCCTGGCAGAACGGCTTGGGCACGAGCGCATGTTGTTCGATGCACATACTGCCATCGGAAAGTATCAACAGCTCAAGGCCCATTGATTGCGAATTGGGTATCGATCTCATGAACAACCGGCTTCAGGTGCTGCACCAGGCTCGACACCACAGCAATGTCGTGATTGGAAAATCCGCTGTCGCAAAAGAGCAAGCACCCCGCCTCTGTGGTAGCGACAATGGCTCGCGGAACCTGCGCCGTTGATGATTTATTTGACATCATCATCCGCCCGATCGGGGTACATGACCCGACCGCAAAGGCGTTTTCACATTGAATCAGCTCCAGGCTGAACATTTCGAACCTATTCAGCGCATGCATCTAAACGCATGGCTGGCTTAACCATCAGAGCACTAAGGAGATCATGATGTCGAAGAAGAAAAACAAGGACCCGAAGCCCGAAGCGAGCAGCGGCGAAAAAATTGGCAACAAGACCTATGAGTCCGAATTGAAGAAGCTCCATATCGAACTGGTCAAGTTGCAGGAATGGGTCGTACAAACCGGACAAAAGGTGGTGATTGTCTTCGAGGGGCGCGACACCGCGGGCAAAGGCGGCACGATCAGGGCGATCACCGAACGGGTGAGTCCGCGAATTTTCCGGGTGGTCGCCCTGCCAGCCCCCAGCGACCGCGAAAAGAGCCAGATGTACACTCAGCGCTACCTGCCGCATCTGCCCGCTGCCGGCGAGGTCGTGATATTCGATCGCAGTTGGTACAACCGTGCGGGGGTCGAGCGCGTCATGGGTTTCGCGAGCGAAGACCTGGTCAAGCGCTTTTTGGACATGGTCCCATTGGTCGAACATGCAATCGTGTCGTCCGGCATTATCCTGCTCAAATATTGGCTCGACGTCAGTCCAGAGGAACAGACCCGGCGCCTCCAGTCGAGAATCGAGGATGGTCGCAAAGTCTGGAAGCTGACACCGATGGACTTGAAGTCCTACACGCGTTGGTCGGAATACACCGAGGCTCGCGACGATATGTTCAAGCACACCCACAGCGATTGGGCGCCCTGGATCGTGGCCCAGTCGGACGATAAAAAACGTGCCCGTTTGAACATCATCTCGGACATCCTGAAACGGATTCCCTACGAGGAAGTCCCGCGCGAAAAGGTGAGCCTGCCCAAACGCAAGATCAAGGAAGAGGCCACAGCGCCGAAGCACAAGGTCGAGCAGGTCGAAGAGCGTTTTTGAACCTGAAGGTTTCTTGATTCGCGCCATCGGCGCTTACATCAGAGGGGCTCATCATGCTGAAACTGCTTCAATCCATTTTCGGTGGCAACGAGCCCCACGGGCGATATCCCGAGTCGCTGATCGAGATGGCGATCGAGCGCACGCTGGATGGCACCTACCCCCGCTTGCGTGCCTTGTCCGGTTATCGCAAACGGCTGCGCGAACCGGTGATTCATGCAATCGACCATGTCGTTGCGTTGGTCGACAGCCTCCCCGCCCCTATTTCGGCGACCAGCGCAAGCTATGGTGACGACCCGCGCCTTGGAGCCTTGTTTCTGTCGCCCGAGCACATGCGCGAGGTATTCGCTAACGACTCCGAGCTGGGTGAGTTTCGCAACAACAACCCCCTCTGCACCGATCGCGTCACCGCGCTGTTGCTTGCCGAGTGCAAGGAAAAGAACATACTCGGCGTCGAGATGGTGGGCGAGATGCTGTGCCGCGACGTTGCGCAGGTGACCGTGAGTTTTCGCAGTCATCGACTGATCGACCCGGCCCTCGGCGACGACGAAGCCAGGCGCCTGCTCAAACGACGCGCATTCGATCATTTGATCAGCCTCGCACTATGGCGGGTCATCGATGCCAAAGGGCAGCGGTCCGAACTCACCCAACAGCAAGCGCTGATGCGCTCGAAGCTGAGCGTGCTGCAGCGTAGCGGCTGGAGCTTCAACGACAATCCGGGTGAACATCCGGATGCCGCTTTGCTCCAGACCGAACTGGAACAGATCGAGGGGCAACTCGCCGAACTCACGGTTGATGAAAGCAGCTTCGCCGGGCAACTCGAGATCATTGCGGAACTGATGGCGACCGCCGAGCAACAGCTCTGGGCCAAGCCGGTCGAGTATCACCTCGATCGCCTCAACATCAAACGCGACGCCAATAACCCGGATGGCAAGCATATGAGCTTCACCGAACTACACAATGCGCGCGGTGAAACGTTGACTCTGATGCTGATATCACTGGACCCGGCCGAACTACCTCAAAGGGCCAAATTGTCAGAGAGTGCAGATCGCCTTTTGAACGAGTTGGGCCCCTCGTCTCGGCGGCCGTAAAAGCACTGAATCATCATTGTGTGAGCACCACCTGTGGCTTGTCGCGAGCGTCCCGCCACAGGCGGTAGGCGCGCACAGCCTGCCTCAGCGTCGGAAAACGACGTGTCCGCTGCTTGTCGTCATCAATCTGAAAGCCTCGCTCCTGGGCCCAGCGCTTGATCTCGGTGACACGCCCGGCAAGCACCAGTTCGATGCCCCGCCCGCGCAAGGTTTCGGCCACATCGTTGAGCGTGTAGTAACCGGTGGCATCGACCATCGTAACCGGAATCATGTCGAGCACGAACCACTTGAGTTCGGCATCGGCCTGATTCACTGCGGCAAGCACTTCGCGGCGAAAATGCGGCGCATTGAAGAACACAATCGGCGCATTGAATCGAAACAACATCAAACCCGGCGTGGTCGAGGCGCCAGGGTGGCGCCTCACCGAATGCAGGCCGGGCAACCCGTCCACCTCACCCAACTGATCAATATCCGGGCGTGAAATAACCTGCACAAAGCGCAACAAGGAAAGGATCACCACGATAACGATGGCCTGCACTGCGCCCACCGCAACCACGCCAAGGGTCGCCAGAATCGAAAGCATGAACTCCGTCCGCGAGATTCGGTAGATCACCTTGAGCGTCGCGATATTGACCAGTGAATAGGCACTGAACACCAGCACCATGCCCAGGGCGGCGATGGGTACGAACGCAAGTGGGGCGGTTAAGAACAACAAAACGATGCAAAGTGCCGCAGCGGCTATGATGCCGGTAACCTGCGTTCTACCGCCGTTGGCATCGGCGGTGGCCGTGCGAGAGTCTGCGCCACTGATCGCGAAGCCCTGTGAGAATGCAGAGGCAATATTGGCGGCACCAAGCGCCGAGAACTCACGATCAGCGTCGATTTCATAGCCGTTTTTCTCGGCAAAGCTTCTCGCAGTCAGCATCATGCTTGAAAAGCTCACCAATGCCAGACCCGCAGCATCGCCCATCAAGCCGGGCAACATCTCAAGCGGAATGGTCGGAAAATGCAGTTCGGGCAAGCCCGGCGACACCTGTCCGACCGTAGCCACCCCCAGGTCGCCGAGACCGAACGCGGCCGTAACCATGCCGGCAACGATCATCGCCATGAGTGCGGCTGGCAAACGGCGCAAGTACCGTGGGCTAAGCAACAGCACAGCCAAGCAGACGATGCTCACGAGCAACGTCGGCCAATGGGTCTGATCGAGTTTATCGATGAACTCAACCACTCTCGGGAGAATGCGTTCTTTCTCGATCGTGAACCCGAATATCTTGCCCGACTGGCCCAGTACGATGCTCAGCGCCACACCGTTGAGAAAGCCGACCAGAATCGGCTTCGACAGAAAGTCTGCCAACGCACCAAGTCTCAGAAAGCTGGCGCCAATACAGAACAGCCCCATCAGAAAGGTGAGCGCGAGCGACAGCGACAGGTATAGCGACGGATCGCCCGCGGCCAGCGGCATCAGCGCGGCGGCAATCAGTGCGCAGGTTGCCGAGTCCGGGCCGACGATCAACTGGCGCGAAGTACCAAACAAGGCGTAGGCGACCAGCGGCAAAATGCTGGCATAGATGCCGGACACCGGGCTGAAGCCGGCCAATTGCGCATAGGCAACACCTACCGGCAGCGCCACGGCCGCGACCGACAAGCCCGCTTTCAGGTCATGACTGAGGTCCGCCCGTCGATAATCCAGCAGCGCCGGCAAACCCGGTGCAAACCGGCCAAGACAGCTCTTCCAGCCATTTGATGCACCGCACTCATTCATCGATGAGTTCACGCCTTCCGGCGCCACCAAGATCGAGACTGACGTGCACCGCCCCGTCGCTGAAATGCGACTTCATCGGCCACCCGCAGCGGCTGAACACCGAAAGCATGGCGGTGTTGTTGGGCAAGGTTTCGGCGATGAACTCGCTGATTCCCGCATCGGTGGCGATTCGCCCAAGATGATTAAGCAATCTGCGGGCGATTCCCAGCCCGTGGTAATCCTCTTCGACGACAAAGGCAACCTCGGCGGCCGACTCTCCGACCCGGGCGTAGGATGCCACCCCGATCACAATCTCCTGCTGATCGATAACGATCGTACAGAGCAACCGCACCCGGCTTTTGAAGTCGGTTTCTCGAAATTGCCTGGCCTCCGCCTCGCTGAGTTCCTTCTTGTTTCCAAAAAAGCGAAGGTAGATGGACTCCTTTTCCAGCGCGTGAAAGGCCGTGACGACGAGATCCCAGTCTTCGGGGCGCGAGGCACGGATACACACTTCGAGCCCGTTCCTTAGCACTTCATTGGCAACATACGCGCTTGCATCGGTCATGACTTTTCTCGATCTTGTGGAGTTCTGGGCGGGTTGCCGGTCTTCCTGGCGTGTGTCTGAGCGCGGCCCTCAAGCAACAACGGCCGCGGAGCAATCCCATCCCCGACCCACACCATTGCCCCGGTCAGGGTGCAAAGCAAAATCCCGCGTTCGCGGCGGATGCGCCGAAAATGAAAAAAAGTGATAATTGAATACCAGCGTATCAAGCGGGTTCAATTTTGGTTCAGCAGTATCGACTTACTCCAGGATGCCTTCTTGCCAGTTTCCGACATGCACACCACAGTTCGCGACAGTACATCGCAAAGCCATCCTGAGCCCTTGCCTCCTGTTCATCTACCCTCGCTCGCCGCTAGCCCGCTGGCCCTCGGCACCGTAAGAGTAGGGGCTTACATCGCGGTGCCAGCACTGTTGAGAGAATTCGGCTTCGATCCAGCATGTGTCGTTGCTGAATTTGGCTTGAATCTGAGCATATTCGACGAGCCGGACAACAAAATCGCCTATTCAACCGCTGTCAAACTGCTTACACGGTGCGCAGCGATCACCCGGTGCGAGCACTTCGGGTTACTGGCGGGACAACGCGTCGGCCCAACTGCCATGGGCCTTGTCGGTTACCTGGTCCTGCACTCGCCAAGCGTCGAGCTTGCGCTGCAACAACTGGTCGAAAACAAGAAGCTACAAGGCCGTGGTGGCGCTGTTCGACTGGCCATTTATCGCGACCAGGTTGCACTCGCCTACACCCCCAATGTTGCCCCCGAGTACGCTGAACAGATCAGTTATGGCGCGCTCGCCATGGCGTTCAACATCTTGCGCAAACTATGCGGTGATGCCTGGCTACCCACCGAAGTGCGCTTCGCACTCCCCGCACCCCGCGACATCCACCCTTTCAGGCGATTCTTCAAGGCACCGGTTCATTTCAATGCCGAACAATCGATGCTGGTGTTTTCAAGGCGCTGGCTCGGCTGCCCGGTTTCTGGTGCAGACCCTATCCTGTTTCGCCTATTGCAGAAGGTTGCCGACAACCTGCGTCGCAATTTTCAGGATAACGTGGCAGGCGATGTGCGCAACGTCATCATGGAACAACTCCCGACCGGAAAGTGTTCGATCGAGATCGTCTCCGAACGACTTGACATGCACCCGCGCACACTTAACCGGCGGCTCAAGGAGCAAGGCACGAGCTTCATCCGGCTACTGACTGAAATACGACGCGAAACTGCCACCCAGTTACTGCGCGAAAGTGGGCTCTCGGTCACCCGCATCGGCCTCATGCTCGGCTATACCAGCGCCAGCTCGTTCACTCGTTCGTTCGAGCGTATGACAGGCCGCTCGCCCAAGGCCTGGCGCACCGATCACAACGAATCCAGTCAGCCGTGACTGCCCACTCTTCTGGCTTGTCAGACAAGCTTGAAATGTCGCGGATAGCGGCGTCGTTGTCGTGAACGAGCAAGCACGCAATCGGCGAGTTTGGCAAATTAGGGCTCGATTTGGCTTGAACTTCGTCAGTCAAAAAATTCCTCGGTTGAATGCTCAACAAACACTTGCGCGATGAGGCAGACGAGCCGTCAAGCCAAGACAGGGGCGGCGAGCGCCTGCCCGTTCATCAAAACCCCGGCACTGAAGCCACTTGTTTTCTTGCGGCTCGCTTGTGCTAACACTTATTTGAAACCGGATACAGGAGTAGAAGAAGACCATGTCAGAGAACGCAAACGACCAAGGCGTGATTCAAGTGCTACTCGATAGATTCAACAAGCAGCGCCTGCCGCGGGCCCAGGAGATGAAGGAGAAGGTCAGTCGCGGTGAGATTCTCGATGATGACGAGGTCACCTATCTGGCAGCGGTGTTCGAGGATATCCGCAACCTGAAACCCTTGCTCGATCGAAATCCAGAATATGAGCCCTTGGTAATAAAGGCCATGACGCTCTACCAGGAGATTTCAGAGCAGGCACTTGCAAACGCAAAGAAAGATCAGTGATCGGCAAACACTGACTTGCATGAGTGCACACTCCTGCTGCCAGGCGCACTCGTCGATCAATTGAAAACCATGGCGCAATAGCCCGGAGAGTGAACAAGATGCTGAAAAAATTAGTTGTATGTGTAGTCGGCGCACTATCGCTGTCACTCGCAGGACCAGGCATTGCAGCCGACAGTGTTGCCAACGAGAAGGCGGAGATCCGCGAGAGCCGTGACGAGATCCTGGGCCGTCTTTACAAGATCAACCCGTCGGCACGTGCCGCCATGGACGTCGCCGCAGGCTACGCGGTGTTCAGCAACGTCGGGATCAAGATTTTCGTTGCAGGCGGCGGTACCGGCAAGGGCATTGCCGTCGACAACAAGACCGGCAAGGAAGTCTTCATGAAGATGGTCGAAGTGCAGGCCGGCTTGGGCATGGGTGTGAAGAAATTCGAACTTGTATTCGTTTTCGAAACCAAGGAGGCCCTGCACAAATTCATTGAATCCGGCTGGGAAGCGGGCGCTCAGGCCTCACTCGCGGCTACGGACGGCCAAACCGGCGTCGCGTATCAGGGCGCCATTCCGGTATCACCCGGCATTTGGCTTTATCAGCTCACCAGCAAGGGGCTTGCCGCAGAGGTCACCGTCAAGGGTACGAAGTATTATCGTGACGACGACTTGAACTGATTGATGCGACGCTCGGTCGCGACTCAAGCGCCGCGACTGAGCCACTTTCGGTATGCGGAACCGGAGAAAAAATATTTTCGCCAAAGTTTCTCAGTGCAATGCCCCATGCAGGCCAAGCCGAATTGTCTGTACTTCGCACTCAGGAGTGTTCAAATGAAGCCTTCGGGATTTCGAAAATGTGCGCTTCTCACAGCGCTGATGCTCGCCCTGTCGCCGAGCCTTGCCCAGTCCCAGCAGCCCGCCTCTCCCGCGCCTGCAGCGGCTGGCGCTGCGACGCTCGCCAGTCCGACCTTCTCGCAACAGGAACTCGATCAACTGCTCGCGCCGATCGCGCTTTACCCCGACGCGCTGCTCGCCCAAATCCTCATGGCCTCCACCTATCCGCTCGAGGTCGTGCAGGCGGCCCGCTGG
>JAEUNS010000327.1 GCA_016790005.1 Zoogloeaceae bacterium | reverse complement strand
GCTGTCGAGATACGCCTTCGTGATGCCCATGACCGTGGTCTCCGTTGTTATGTCCAGGGAGGCCCCATCGTAGAAGCGCGCATCGACCCGAAATATCCGCTTTCTGCAGCATCGCTATCCATTCCCTGCAAGCGTTGGGGTTTTGCAGGGAATGGATAAAAGTCCTGCACAAACCGGATATTGCCGCAGACGGCAGCCCCCTAATCTGCACTCCAGATTGCCGCTGCGGACTTTCGGACGGAAGCCGCAGCCCCCGACAGAGACGCCACAACGGCGGTAACGGATAACAAAGGGAACTGTTCATGTCAGCCCGGAACGAGACTTTCAATACCTTCACGCAAGAACAAGGCGACATCCACCTTGGCGGCATCGACGCGATCGTGCGTCTGACGCTGGACCAGGTGCGCACCGACGCACGCCGTGGCCTCAAGACCGGGATGTTCGTCTCCGGCTACCGCGGATCGCCGGTGGGGATGCTGGATGCAGCGCTGATCAAGCAGCAGAAGACGCTGCTCGCGAATCACATCCACTTCGTCGACGGCATCAACGAAGACCTCGCCGCCACCGCGGTGTGGGGCACCCAGATGCTGCACACCGTGGGCAAGCAGAAGTTCGACGGCGTCACCGGCCTGTGGTACGGCAAGGCGCCCGGGGTGGACCGCTCGGGCGATGCGCTCAAGCATGCCAACTACACCGGCATCGGCAAGAACGGCGGCGTGCTCGCGATCGCCGGCGACGACCCGAGTTGCAAGAGCTCGTCGCTGTGCAGCCAGTCCGAGCCCATGCTCTACCACGTCGGCATGCCCTCGCTGTATCCCGCCAATGTCCAGGAGATCCTGGACTACGGGCTGCACGGCTACCAGATGTCGCGCCTGGCCGGCCTGTGGGTGGGCATGAAGATCGTCACCAATGTTGCCGACGGCAGCGGCACCGCCAACATCTCGCCCGAGCGGCTGGATTTCGTCACCCCTGATCTCGCCTTCGACGGCGTGCCCTTCAGCCCCAGCATGAATCTGGGCATGAACGTGCGTGCCGAAGCGCTGGAGATGGAGAAGAGCCTCTACACCCGCCGCCTCGAAGTGGCCAAGCGCTATGCTGCCGCCAACAAGCTCAACAACGTCGTCTTCCCCAATCCGGACGCGTGGCTGGGCATCATCACCGCCGGCAAGACCTACAACGATCTCAACCAGGCCTTCCTCGAGCTCGGGCTCGACGAAGCCCAGCTTCGCCGCTACGGCATCCGCATTCTCAAGATGGGCATGCTGTTCCCGATGGAGCCGGGCATCGTGCGCGAGTTCGCGCAGGGGCTGGAAGAGATCTTCGTGATCGAAGAGAAGCGCCCCTTCCTCGAGATGTTCGCGAAGAACGTGCTCTACGGCATGGCCAACGCCCCGCGCATCGTCGGCAAGTTCGATGAGGAAGAGCGCGAACTGCTGCCGCACTACGGCGAATTCGAATCCGACGTGATCTGCCGCGCGCTCACCCGCCGGCTGTCGCAAAAGGTGCGCATCGAATCTGCCGAAGCCTGGCTGAAGCGCCTGGACGAGATCCACGATCGCAACAAGCTCGCCACCGCCACCCGCACGGCGTGGTACTGCTCGGGCTGCCCGCACAACAGCTCCACCCAGGCGGTGGACGGCAGCATCGTGTCGGCCGGCATCGGCTGCCACACTATGGCGATGTGGATGGGCCGCAACGTGGTGATGGGCACCCACATGGGCGCCGAAGGCACCCAGTGGATCGGCATGGCGCCCTTCACCGAAGCGCAGCACATCTTCCAGAACATGGGCGATGGCACCTATGCCCACTCGGGCAGCCTCGCGATCCGCTATGCCGCCTCCACCGGGGTGAACATCACCTTCAAGCTGCTGCGCAATGCCCACACTTCGATGACCGGCGGCCAGGCCATCCAGGGCGAAGTGCCGGTGGTGAACATGGTGTCGGATCTCCTCGCCAACGGGGTGAAGAAGATCATCGTCACTACCGACGATCTCTCCCGCTTCAACGCGGTGCAACTGCCCGGCGGCACCGAGGTGTGGCATCGCGACCGGCTCGACGAGGCCCAGCGCACCCTTGCCGCCACGCAGGGCTGTACGGTGCTGCTGCACGACCAGGAATGTGC
>JAEUNS010000325.1 GCA_016790005.1 Zoogloeaceae bacterium | reverse complement strand
GGCCCACTCGTCGCCATCAAGTTTACCCGGCTTGTCGAGCACCGCATTGCTGACCCCAAGCTTGCCCAGGTCATGCAGCAAGGCCCCGCGGCGCAACCAGTTACGGCGCTCATCGGGCAAACCGAGCCGGGCGGCGAGAATATCGGTATACGCCGCGACCCGCGCGCTGTGCCCGGCGGTATAGGGACTCTTGGCATCGACGATCTGGCCGAACGCAACCGCTATGTCGTCGAGATAGGCCTCGGTGACCTCCACCGAGCACTGTGCCGGTTCCTGGGCGAACACCGCCTGCGGGAGCGCTTCGGATGCAAGGGTATTCCAGAACCCCGGCTGCCGGCTGGCGTCGCAAAAGGCCGTGACGAGAGCCGGGTCGAACCAGGTCCCGGAGCGCTTCATGATCTCGTCCAGCGCCGCATCGGGCCCACCCACGGTATGAAATACATCGACGACCTGCGCCATCAGTGCAATTCGGGCGTTCAGCGGAATCTGCTCGCCGGCCAGGCGTGCCGGCCGGCCACTGCCGTCCCAGTGTTCGTCGAGCCCGTGAACACCAAGGGCCACCGCCTCATCGAAACCGAGTTGGCGCGCGATATCTGCACCCCGCATGCAGCGGGTCTCGATGAGCTCCTGGGCGATCCGGTCTCCCTCCTGGAAGATGGTGAGCGTCGCCCTGAAGCGATCGAGCAGCCCGGCCTGCAGGCCGGTGTGGCCGACGACGAAGCGCAGCACTTGTGACAGGCTGCCATCGACCCACTTGAAATCGCGCTTGAATGCCAGGTCGTCGGTGAGGTAGAGCTCGCTGATACGCGCCGCATTGCTGCTGCAACCGAGATCCTTGAGCAACAGGGTGTAGTAGAGATCCCAGAGCGCCTTGTCGGCCAGGCCGACGGCCTTGCCCACGCTGATCCCGATCCAGCAACACCTCACGCAATGGCCGGGCGGCTGGCCTTCGGTGATATCGAGCGCATGACTGAGCGCACCGATCAACTCGGCCAGCTTGAGCTTGCTGTTCGGCATTCGTTCGTCCCCACTCGTCGCCTGCTCATGCCCCGCAGGCACGCGCTTCGAGCGACATTGTGGGGCAAACGATCAGCCCTGCGGTAATAAGCCTTTCACGCTCAAGCCCAATTGAGCAGGGAGCGCGGCTGGACCGCCTCGAGATGGGCGCCTTCACGGAATGACGCGAGCAGGCGCCGCAAGACAATGGCGTCCTCCTCGGCAAAACCACGTTTGAAGTCGGTCAGCACCAGGCGCGAACGGCTCAGCCAGTTGCCAGGTGCATCATCAATCGCACACCAAGCGGCCTTGGTGATGTCGGGCACATGCTGGCCAAGCCATAACATCGCTTCGCGCTCGCGCAAACCATGCAACTCTGGGCCGCGCTTGGGAATAAGGTGCGGCGACGCGCCAGCGACCCTCGGGCGAATGTCTTCCGAGAAACGACTTACCAGCTTCGACAGCGAAAACAGCATGCGCCAATCGGAAGAGATCACGATGCGCGCCTCGTCAAACTCGCGCACCACTGCCTCGATCAAAGGCAAGCTGCGAAAATCTTCGATCTCGCCCCACGGATGCGTGACGCCGTCGAAGTCGATGAAGATGTATGAGTATTGCGCCATGGGCCGCCCGGAAACCATCTGATGAAACGTTCAAGAAGCATTGCAATGGTAGATTGCTGCAATGCGGAATATACTGCAAGCACGCTGTGCCTAAAATATCACGCTCAAACTGAACATTTGTAGACTCTGACTTATATTTAATGTGAAAGTTGCTGCATCGCAACATTTTTAACCTCACCCGGAGCAATCTCGATGAAAGCCATCGTCAACCTCGAAGGGAAAGTCGGTCTCATTACCGGCATCGCCAATGAGAAGTCCATTTCCACCGGCGTAGCAGAAGCATGTGTGGACGCGGGTGCCACGGTAGTGATCACCTATCAGAATGACAAGACCCGCGCGTTCATCGAACCGATCGTGCATCGCCTGGGCATCGACAAGGTGCTGCTGCTGGATGTCACCCGCCCCGAAACCCTGACCGACGTGTTCGCACAGATCGACGCCGAATATGGCCGTCTTGATTTCGCAGTGCACAGCATGGCCTTCGCCAAGCGCGACGATCTGCATGGCCGCGTGGTCGACACCTCGCCGGATGGTTTCGCATTGGCCATGGATGTGTCGACTCATTCGTTCGTCCGTCTCGCACGCGCAGCCGAACCCCTGTTCGAGAAGGCTGGGGGGGGTTCGCTGATCACCATGACCTACCTCGGCAGTGAAAAGGTCATTCCGAACTACGGCGTGATGGGCCTTTGCAAGGCTGCGCTCGAGGCAGCCACCCGTTATCTCGCGGCCGAACTCGGCACCAAGGGCGTTCGCGTCAATGCGGTCTCGCCCGGCCCGCTGATGACCCGCGCCGCGTCGGGTATCGCCGGCTTCGACGGGCTGATGGCCGCGGCCGTAGAGCGCTCGCCGATGCATGCGCTGGTCACCCCGGAAGACATCGGTGCGCTGACCGCCTTCCTGGTATCGGACGCCGGCCGCCTGATCACCGGCGGTGTGCATTTTGTCGACGCGGGTTACAACATCATGGCGTAAGCTTCGGGGCAAGCGATGATCCAGTTACCTGCCGGCTGCGAAAAAATGGGGCGTCCAACCGTCATCATCGCCGATCCCGTTCCCGTACACCCTCTGCTCGAGGGCAAGCGGGAGATCGGGCGCGGCGAATACAGCATCGTCCTCGACAAGGGGGACGAGGAGCGCGTGTACAAGATCGTCAGCTCCCCGGCAGATTACTTCCTGCTTACTGCCGATGATCGCCCGAAAGGCGCGCATTTTCCGATCGTCTTTGCCGACCATGGCGTCGTCGGGCGGGCCACCTCGGGCTACCCCTTTCATCTGATCGAGATGGAAAAGCTTTACCCGCTCGATGCGGGTTCAGCCGCAGAAGATCTCGCCAAACGACTCATCGAGATTTACTGGGCTGCTTGCGAACAGTGGAGCACCCTTGGCATGGACATGGGGCGCATCGCGCTTCATCAGCTTGCGCAAAGTTCGATCGATATCGGCGGTACGATGAAGGACTCTCTCGCTGCCCTGTCGGATTTCATCGAGGAATATCAGGTTTTGCCCGACATCCTCAATGCCGACAACCTGATGATGCGCAAGGACGGCACCCTGGTGTTCTCCGACCCGGTCTTCATCGCCTGAACGCGGCCTGGCGAACCCGACGCATCGGGCTCGCCCGCATGACTCTCTCAAGAAACACGCAGGGCCGCCCCGAGTGTTTCTTGCCCCTTGAGGGGAGAAACGAGCGCAGCGAGTTTTTCGGGGTGGCCTCAAAAACCGATCTTGCGCTTGCGTCCGGCCCTGAAGCTGTCCACGTCTTCGACCTCGACGCTGTCGCGCCCGGCAAGCTTGGCATTGCCGAATGCCGCAAGCAGCGCCCTGCGCTGTTCGCGCGGTGGCATACCCGCCAGCCGTTCGATCACGTCGGGTGGCGGTTCATCCGCAAACCCCCAGTCGTGCTCACCGACGATGTCGCGATACAGGCGACTCGCAATCGCGTAGGACTCATCCGCATTCGGGCGCGGAATCGTATAGACGTTCATGCGGTTCAGGATCGGCTCGGGAATGTTGCGCTCGTCGTTGGCAGTCGTGACCCACAGGATGTGACTCGCATCGATGTCGACATCGACATACTCGTCACGAAAACGCCGTGCGGTGTCGTGCTCGAACAACTCGTACAAGGCCCCCATCGGATCGTAACGGGCGTCGCCACCCGCCTTGTCGACCTCATCGAGCACGATCAGCGGATTGGCCATCTCGCCGCCCACGAGGGCTTGCGCAACCTTGCCCGGCTTGGAGTGGTTCCACTGTGCAGACGCACCCGACAAGACCCAGCCCGCGGTCAATGAGCTCATCGATACGAAATGAAAACCGGTGCCCAAACGATCGGCCAGCGCACGGGCAAAATGAGTCTTGCCGATACCCGGCTCGCCCAGCAACAGTATTGGCGCGAACGACACCGGTTCGTTGCCGGACACGGCCAGCGCAAGCGACTTCCTGACGTCCTCGATGACCTCATCGAAATTCGGACAACGCTCGAACAGGCTATCGACCGTATCGCTGCGACTCGGTTTCACCACGAAACGGGTTCCGCCAAGCGCCTTCATGCGCTCATAGAAGCTCGCCAGGGCCTCGTTGCGCGAGGTCGCACTTTCTTCCTGCGCGCGGCTCACATCTTCGACCCGGTAGATCTGGCGCGAATCTGCGAGCGGGATGCAAATGTCAGTGGTTGCCATTCAAACCTCCGATCAATCCATGGTGCAAGTATCCTTCGAAATCCTGCCGCGCTTCAAGCAGCCATGGTTGAACAAGCACGATGCGTGCCGACTTAAGTCCATCGGTCGCCGCGAAGGGCGGCTATCATTGGATCAGGACCACGGAAGACAGGCTCATGGACAAAGACACACATCACGACCACGACCCCGCGCCCTCGCGCGAAGCGCGGTCGGACATCGGCATACCGCGCGTGGCCCCATTCGACCCGGAGGCGTTCGAGGCTGCAGTGACCGCATTGCTGCGGGCTGCCGGTGTGTCGCCCGAAGGCTCGCACACCGGTCGTACCGCTCGCCGTGTGCGTGAGTTGTGGCAAAAGCGGCTGCTCGGAGGCTATGAGATGGATCCGGCCGAGGCGCTCGGCGATGGCTTCGAGGATAGCCGCCGCGACATGGTCGTGATTCGCGGCATCGCAGTTCACGGCGTCTGCCCCCATCACCTGGTACCTTTCCGCGGCGTCGCACATGTCGCCTATCTGCCGGGCGGCCGACTCCACGGATTTGGTCGAATTGCACGCCTGGTCGACGCGATCGGCCATCGCTTCACGTATCAGGAGTGGATGACGCGCGACATCGCCGACGAGTTGATGCACCACGGAAGGGCACGCGGCGCAGCCTGTGTGATCGAAGCGGAGCAGTTATGCCTGCTTTTGGGTGAAGACCGGCGCGGCGACGAGCGGGTGATTACCCAGGCGTTCAGTGGAGAATTCGAAACCTCGGACCAGCTGCGTAACGAATTCCTGCGCAGTTTCAGCCCGCAGGGCCTCTGAGGCCACGACCACAGGCATCGCGGCCGGTCTCCTACATGATCAGCCGGTTGGAAAGGTGCTCGCTCACATCGAGCATCACCACTTCACGACCGAGCAGCATCACCGAGCCACGATAACGGTCATTACCGCTACCCGAATACTCGAAATCGTAGACCCGCCGCAGCAGAACCCGCCCATTGTCGTCACGCGCCGGACGCAGCGAACGGAACGCCACCGTGTCGTCAAGCAACTGCACCCCCTCGCGCAGACAACTCTCGCGTGCAGCCTTGACCCCCAGTTCCCTCACCTTGATGCTATCGAGCCAGAACCAGGCAAGCAGGCAGATCACGATCAAGGAGATCAATTCGGTGGTATTCATCGCGCGGATGATACGCGATTTGTCCGCTGCTGCTCACGGTCGGCGTCGACGCTGCATACACCGGAGCGGTCCGAATCGGCGTTGCTGCCCGACCGGCTCATGGTTTTTACGCGATTCAAGTGCTATAAAACCAGCTGGCCGATTTGATGCCGTACGGCCACTGCCTCATCCCCATGGAAGACTCGTGTCGCGGCCCTGTCTTCACAGTGTCCGGCGTAAATCCAATAACGGAGAATAAGATGAATATAAGAACAACGGCGCCATCCATTCCATTCCGACAGCCCCCCCACTTCCGCACCCTCGTTGTCTCTTCCTTCGCTGCATTGTTCGTGCTTTCAGGTTCGGTGTCAGCCGCGGGCCAAGGCTCGCTCGGCGAACCCGGGGTAAGCGGCGGGGTTGTCACCACGAGCGAGCCATTGGCAGCAGAAGCCGGGGCGACCATCCTGCGCCGGGGTGGCAACGCGATCGATGCGGCCATTGCGGTCATGTTCGCGCTCAATGTGCTCGAACCACAGTCTGCCGGGATCGGAGGGGGCGGATTCATGATGGTTCATCGCGCCACCGGCCCAAAGAAGACCTTTGTCATAGATTCGCGCGAGACTGCGCCCGCAGCTTCAACGGTGAATATGTTCCAGGGCCAAAACTTCGGTCTGGCATCGACCAGCGGCCTTTCGGTGGGTGTGCCCGGTGCGGTCAGGGGCGCCGAACTCGCATTGAACAACTGGGGCACCATGAGTCTGGCCCAGGTCCTGCAACCGGCAATCCAGTTGGCGGCGGGCGGATTTCGGGTCAGTTCGCGACTCGAAGAGAGCATCACCAGCACCCGCTTGAGCAGCGAGCTCGGCAATCCGGCCTATGACGAGGCACGCAAGGTCTTCCGTCCCGGCGGAGTGGCTTTGGTCGAGGGTGATTTTCTGGTGCAGCCGGCGCTTGCCGCCACACTGCAGTTGATTGCCGACCATGGTGCAGACGCGTTCTACACGGGCCCGCTTGCGGAAACCATCGTCGCCACCCAGCAAAACTACCGCGGCGCCAACAGCCAACTTGCCGGCCGGATGTCGCTGGCCGATCTGTCCAACTACGAGGCCGCGGTGCGCGAACCCGTGGTCGGCGATTATCGCGGCTACCGTATCGTGGGCATGCCACCGCCGTCATCGGGAGGACTTGCAGTAATCCAGATGCTGAAAATGATGGAGCGCTTTCCGCTCGGCGATGAATCCAAGGGTTATGGCTTCGGCTCCGCACGGACGATGAACGTCATGATCGAATCGATGCGGCTCGCATTCGCAGATCGGGCGGTGTGGATGGGCGACGCGGATTTCGTCGATGTACCGGTGAAAGGCTTGCTCAGCGATGCATACATTGCCCAACGCAGCGCACTGATAGACCCCGACACGCGCCAAGCCAATGTAATGGCAGATGATCCATGGCCATTCGAACTCGCTGGCAAAAAATCGCCCTGGCAACTGGCTGCAGTGAATCGGGCTGATCCTCCGGGAGGCGGGACCACCCATTTCAGCGTATCCGACGCCAACGGCAACATTGTGAGCTACACCAATACCATCGAGTCCGCGTGGGGCACCGGCCTGATGGTGCCCGGCTACGGTTTTCTACTCAACAATGAACTGACCGACTTCAATTTCACCCCGCAGGCCAATCCCGATCCAGCCAACTATGATCCCGGCGCGAACGATGTGGCACCCTTCAAGAGGCCCCGCAGCAGCATGGCACCAACCATGATCTTCAAGAATTCGCAACAGCCGTTGGCTGCATACGGCTCACCGGGCGGCTCGACGATCATCAACACCGTACTCAACGTCACCCTCAACCTGATCGATCACGGCCGTACCATCCAGGAGGCCATCGATCTGCCCCGGCTGTCACAGACCTCGGCAAACGGCACTCCCAGCTTCGAATATGGCTTTCCTGAAGCAAGCGTGCAGGCCTTGCGCGACATCGGCCACAATCCCGGTGCCACCTTCGACCTGGGATCGGTTCAAGCCGTCGTGATCGGCACCGGAAAATCCCAGTATGGTGCGGCCGACAAACGCCGCATCGGTGGTGTCGTGTCGGTGTCGCCCGATGAGATCATCAAGGACGGGCCAGGACGCAAGAGATAAGCGCGTTGAGCGTGCCTCATACCGCGAAGCGAACCCGATGCACCAAGTGCCGCAGCCAGATGCGGCGGGTTCGCTTCAGAGAGCGCACGCTCCTGGCAGAAGCACGAACATTTGTTTCGACCAGGACGCATGCGCCCCGGTCGGTCTGTACGCCGGGCTGCCTCAGACGATCAGCATGCCCTTGATCATGAAGAACAGTAGCGCGGCCATGAGTGCCGACGCCGGAACGGTGATGACCCACGCGGCGGCGATTCTGAGCACTTGCGAACGCTTCACGAGTTCCTGACGATAGGCCCGCTTCAAGCCTTTGCGTTCGAGTTTGGAGAAGTTGGCCGTATCGAGCCGCTGCTTTGAGCGCTGCTTGAGTTCGGCCAGCATCTGCCCCTTTTCATCAATCGACGCCTTGGTGAAGCTCGCCAGAAACACGGCGATCGATTCCTGATCACCTTCGGGGTGATGATCCTTGATGTCCTGCAGCATGCGCGCATAGTTGCTCTTGAGATGTTCGCGCAGGAAGCCGACCCCGAACACCGCGCCCACCGCCACATGGGTCGTGCTGACCGGAATCCCGAACTGGCTCGCAATGATCACGGTGATGGTTGCCGCCATGGCAATGCAGTAGGCGCGCATCTGGTCGAGCTCGGTGATCTCCGAGCCGACCGTGCGGATGACCCGTGGTCCGAACAGAGCCAGACCGACGGCAATACCGAGTGCGCCGACCCACATCACCCAACCCGGTATCGGCGCAGTCGAGGAAATGTTGCTGCTGCCCTGCGAAACAACCTCCACGATTGCTGCCAATGGGCCGACTGCATTCGCAACATCGTTCGAACCATGGGCAAAACTCAGCAAGGCTGCGGCAAAGATCAATGGAATCGTGAATAACCTGTTCACGCCCTGCTTCGAGTTCTCGAGCGTCAAGGATTGGCGCGCGACCAGCGGGCGAACGAAATACAACACCACGATCGCAAATACCAGACCATAGACCATCGCCTCCCCACTGCTCACGTTGACAATCTTGCTCACCCCCTTGAGCAGAATGTAAGTGGCAAACGTCCAAGCCATGAGCGCCACAAGATAGGGCACCACACGACGAGCCGCAGCGGCAAGATCCGCCTTGTAGGTGATGCTGCGCTTGATCAAATAAAGAAAGATCGCCGCGATCGCCCCGCCCATCAGCGGAGAGATCACCCAACTCATCACGATCGCACCGACTGTTTCCCAATTGCCGATTGCGAAGCCGCTCGAAGCGACACCCGCCCCCAGCACCGCGCCCACGATCGAATGGGTGGTCGACACCGGTGCCCCCACCGCGGTCGCGATGTTGAGCCAGATCGCCGCCGCCAGCAGCGCGGCCATCATTACCCACAAAAAGGTATCGGTGTTGGCAATCTTGCCCGGATCGATGATGCCATTACGAATGGTTCCGACCACCTCACCACCGGCAATGATCGCGCCCGCTGCCTCGAAGATCGCGGCAATCATCAGCGCCCCGCCAAGGGTCAGCGCCCGTGAGCCAACCGCCGGCCCGACATTGTTGGCCACATCATTGGCACCGATGTTGAGGGCCATGTAACCCCCGATCATCGCCGACACGACCACGAACATGCTGCCGTTCGCCTCGCCACGAACGATCGTGAACAACATCACCCCGATGATGAACAGCAAGCCCATGCCGAACCGGAAGAGCTCACCTCGCCCCCGTTTGGTCGCTTTATCGATTTCGTTGATATGCTTGAGTTCCACGCTCAGACGCCCATATTTCGCAATTCGACATTGTTTCAGAAATATGTTCGTAACCCAACAGACATCAACGGAAATATACCCACCCGGGGCAAGCTACCGACCTCATAGCCGATCGTACTTGGTCGCGCGTCCCTGCGCCTTGGCGACAGGATATCGATCGGCATTTGTTGCGAGCTTGCGCACACATGCAGCCGGCAAATCGATTTCACAGACATCCGCGAGCCGGACGAGGTACAACATCACATCGGCAAGCTCAAGTGCGAGCGCCTCCTTGTCGGTCGCGTTGAGCGTTGCAGACTCTTCCGGCGTGAGCCACTGCAACACCTCGAGCACCTCACCCGCCTCACCGGCGAGTGCCATCGCGAGGTTCTTGGGGGTATGGAAGCGCCCCCAATCGCGCTCTGCAGCGAAACTGCGCAAGGCCTCGCGCAAGTTCGCCAGGGTATCCGCGCGCGGGTCGGGTGTGCTCATTCGATGTGATGCTCTAGATCGAAGCCCGCGCCATCATCGACCCCCAGCGTCTTGACCAGCCATGGCAAGACCCCCTCGAGAATCTCGGGAAGCACCCACGGCGGGTTAACGATGAACAAGCCGCTACCAAGCATCCCGAGCCCGTCGCGGGTCGGCCCACGTACTGCGAGGCGCACATCGAGCCAACTCTCGGGCGCGAGCCGGGCCAGCCGCTCCGGCAACTGGCGCGCTTCGGTACGCGCCAGCATCGGATACCAGACGATATAGGTGCCGCCCGGAAAGCGCCGTATCGCGTCATCGACGACCGTCACCACGCTGCGATAGTCGTCCTTGAGCTCATAGGGCGGATCGATCAACACCACCGCGCGGCGCGTAGCCGGCGGCAACAGCGATCGCAAGCCGCTGAAGCCATCCGCCTTGCGAACCTGCACCCGGTCGGTATCACGCTCGAACGTGCGTTCGAGCAAGGCCGCATCGGCCGGATGGAGCTCGAACAGACGCATCCGGTCTTGCGCCCTGAGCAGCGTCATCGCAATCGCAGGCGAACCGGGGTAAAAGGTCAGGTGACCATGTGGGTTGAACTGCGTCACAGCGTCGATATAGGCTGCCATGCTTGCCGGCCGGTCGTCGCGTTGCCACAGCCTGCCGACACCGTCGGCAAACTCGCCGGTCTTGCCCGCCTTGTCGCTCTCGAGCGAATAACATCCGGCCCCCGCATGGGTATCGACATACCACCACGGCTTGTCCTTGCGGTTGTAGTAACGCAGGATCTCGACGAGCACGAAGTGCTTGAGCACGTCGGCATGGTTGCCGGCGTGAAAGGCGTGGCGATAACTGAGCATGGTGACGAGTATTTGAAGTCTGATCCGAATCCTACCACCACCGGCAATTCGCGCGCAGCCGGGCACACAATCGCGGTCGCACTTGCTATCATGCGCGCCACGCGCGAGGCCGACCCGGCTCGCCCCTCACCCGAATGATCCGCAACAGGAAGAACAGCCATGACGACATACGCACTGGGCGAATCCAGCCCTCAGTTCGGCCCGGGCTGCTGGGTCGCTGACAACGCAACGGTGATTGGCCGGGTGGTGGCGGGCAGCAACGTCAACATCTGGTACAACGTGGTGATTCGTGGTGACAACGATCCGATCACAATCGGCGACAACTCCAATGTTCAGGACGGCTCGGTACTGCACACCGACGACGGCGTGCCGTTGACGATCGGTCGTGACGTCACCGTGGGCCACAAGGTGATGCTGCACGGCTGCACGGTTGGCGACGGCTCGCTGATCGGCATCAATGCGGTGGTACTCAACCGCGCAGTAATCGGCAAGGGCTGCATCATCGGTGCGAATGCGCTGATTCCCGAGGGCAAGGTCATCCCCGACCGGTCACTGGTGGTGGGCTCCCCCGGCCGCATCATCCGCACACTCAGCGATGAAGACGCTCAAAACCTGATCGCCGGTGCAAGCCACTATGTCGACAACGCGCGCAGGTATGAACGCGAGCTGCGAGAACTGCCTTCGCCGAATGATTAACTCAATTTTTTCTGTACCTTACATCATCTTACTTACAAAATGGTCGAAGCGCGCTAGACTAGGTTAAACACCTTAAGGATTCGAATCCGCATGAATGCCACCCTTGGTCGCCGCCTTTGCGTCCTCCCGTTTGCAGCAGCCCTACTGATGACCGCCCCGCCGATTCTGGCCCAGACACCTCCCGCGCCACCGACCGTCGAGCTTTCGGCCGACGCCAGCCGTCGCGCACCCAACGACTTGGCCAGCGCAAGCGCGTTTCATGAAGCGACCGGCACCGACACCGCAGCGCTCGCGCGCGAAGTCAATGCCGTGATCGCCCAGGCGCTCGAAACAACACGCGCCTATCCCGATGTGAGCACGCGCAGCTCGGCCGTCAGCACCTTTCCGGTGTACGCGCAGAACGGACGCAGCATCGAGGCATGGCGGCTGCGCTCCGAACTGCATCTGGAAAGCCGCAACATTGCCGCATTGTCTGAATTGCTGGGCAAGCTGCAGGGCTCACTAGCGATTTCGAGCCTCGTGCTGCAACCCGCACCCGAAACCCGCGATGCAACATCGGATCTCGCCGTCACCGATGCGATCCGTGCATTCGAAGCCCGCGCCGCATCGGTTTCTGCGACTCTGGGCAAGAACTACCGCATCCGCAGCCTGGCAATCAACTACGGCTCAAGCCGGCAACCGGTCTTTCCGCCGATGCGAGCCATGGCAATGGCCGCCGACGCTGCCCCGATGCCGATCGAAAGCGGTGAAACCGACGTCAACGTAGGCGTCACCGGCACCATCGAACTCCTGGACAAATAGAGAGCCAATCGATGAACCTAGCTCAGTTAAAAAATACCGGCAGGCCGGCGCGTCTGGCCTTCATCAGCCTGACGATCACGTTGGCCGGGCTCCTCACCGGCACCGCGTATACCCAGCAAGACGGGGCGCAGGTATCGTTCGTATGCGACGGCGGCGATCGATTCACGGTCGAGTTCCATGCCGAGCATGTGCGCCTGCGAAACGGGGCCGGGGTCTTCGCGCTGGGGCGCGAACCGGGCAGCGAGAGCACGCGCTATTCCGACGGCGAGAACGTGTTCTGGACCGACGGCACCGCCGCTGGCTTTGAAAACGGCCGGCTCCAATACAAGCATCGCTGCCGGCCCGCCGCGCGCGACGCGTGAACGGACGGAGCAGGATTCTTTCATCACCCGCCAACGCGGCGGGGCTGAGGCAGCAGAAAGCCTCGGCCCCGCCTGATTGGCGCAGGCTTGCGGTCGCACTGACAGCTGCCCTGCTTGCCGCCTGCGCCGGCAAACCGGCGGTTCAAACTCAAGCCGAACCGGCCGCCCCCGCAGCCCCTGCTATCCGGGTCGAGCCCGACCAAGGCCGATTCTTCAGCCTTGAAGATGAAAGCCACACCCAGGAGATGGTCGTCTATGCCCTCGGGTTGCTCGGCACCGGATACAAGTTCGGCGGGCGCAACCCCGAAGCAGGGCTGGACTGCAGCGGCATGGTTAGCTACATCGTCGAGCAGGTGAGCGGCAAGCGCCTACCCCACAACGCCGCGCGGATTGCCGGCATCACCCGACCGATCAATCGCGCGGAGCTCAAGCCCGGCGACCTGGTCTTCTTCAACACCTCTCGTCGGGCGCATTCGCACATGGGCATTTACATGGGCGACGGTAGATTCATTCATGCACCATCGTCGCGCGGCCGGATCCGAATCGAGCGGATGGACAATACCTACTTCAAGCCACGACTCGACGGCGTACGCACCCTCATCGCCAGCCGCTGAACGCCCCCGCTACTTGTCTGGGGTATGAACGAAGATTTCTTCCGGCCGGGTCAAGCCGAGCTCGAAGCGCGCGCGCTCCTCGACCGCCTCATTTCCCGCCTTCAGATCCCGCACTTCGGCATCGAGCCCAGCGTTGCGCTGCTCCAGACGCTGATTGGTATCGCGTTGCGCCTGCAACTGTCGATCCATGTCCCATACCCGCAACCACCCCCCTTTGCCCACCCACAGGGGATATTGCAGTGCGATCGCCAGCAGCGCGAGAATAATCACAGGCCAGCGCATCGATAGGCGGATTCGGTGAATGGATAAAGGGCCGGGTTGAGGCCCGGCCCAGCTTCAACAAGGCAAAGGCGGCCCGCCGCATGAGCACGGGCCGGCGCCGGCATGCCGCTGATAATCAGCGCACTCGCAGGTTGTAGAAAGCGCGCCTGCCCGGATAGCTCGCGGTACCACCGAGGTCTTCCTCGATGCGCAGCAACTGGTTGTACTTGGCGATGCGGTCGGAACGCGACAGCGAGCCGGTCTTGATCTGCATTGCGTTGAGGCCGACCGCAATATCGGCGATGGTCGAATCCTCGGTTTCACCCGAGCGGTGCGAGATCACCGCGGTATAGCCCGCCCGTTTGGCCATCTCGATCGCGGCAAAGGTCTCGGTGAGGGTGCCGATCTGGTTGATCTTGATCAGGATCGAGTTTGCGATGCCCTGCTCGATGCCCTGCTCGAGGATGCGCGTATTGGTCACGAAGATGTCGTCGCCGACCAATTGCGTCTTCTTGCCCAGCTTGTCGGTCAAAATGCGCCAGCCTGCCCAGTCGTTCTCGGCCATGCCGTCCTCGATCGACACGATCGGGAAGCGGTCGGCCAGGGTCGCGAGATAGTCGGCAAAGCCCTCGGACGACAGCGTGAGCCCTTCGCCCGACAACACATACTGGCCGTCCCGGTAAAACTCCGATGCCGCGCAATCGAGCGCCAGCAGCACATCACGACCCGGCTCGTAACCCGCGGCCGAGATCGCTTCCTGGATCAGGTTGAGCGCCTCCTCGGTACCGGTCACGTTGGGCGCGAAGCCGCCCTCGTCACCGACCGTGGTCGGGTAGCCGCGCTTGTCGGTGAGCCTCTTGAGGTGGTGAAACACCTCGGCACCGCAACGCAGCGCCTCGCGGAAGCTGCCCATTGACACCGGCATGATCATGAGTTCCTGGATGTCCAGGCTGTTGTTGGCATGTGCCCCGCCATTGATCACGTTCATCATCGGCACCGGCATCACCATCTGGCCCGAACCGCCGAAGTAACGATACAGCGGCAAACCGGACTCCTCCGACGCGGCCTTGGCCACCGCCATCGACACCGCCAGAATCGCGTTCGCACCGAGGCGCGATTTGTTCTCGGTGCCATCGAGTTCGATCAGGGCATTGTCGATGAAGGCCTGTTCCTCGGCATCGAGACCGATGATCGCCTCGGAGATCTCGGTATTGACGTTCTCGACCGCCTGCAGCACCCCCTTGCCGAGATAACGCGCGGCGTCGCCGTCGCGCAACTCGATCGCCTCGCGCGAGCCGGTCGAGGCACCCGACGGCACTGCGGCACGGCCCATGACGCCCGATTCGAGCAGTACGTCGGCTTCGACGGTGGGATTGCCGCGCGAGTCCAGAATCTCGCGGGCAATGACATCAACGATTGCACTCATGCTTGTTCCTGTAAGGTCTTCAAAAAAATGCTGAAAATTCGAGTCGGAGCGGCGGATCAGGGCGCCAGTTCGATGAAGCCTTGTTCCTTGACCAGCCGGTCGATGTCGC
>JAEUNS010000268.1 GCA_016790005.1 Zoogloeaceae bacterium | reverse complement strand
TTCGGCGCGCAGTTCGCGAAAATTGTAGATCTCGCCATTGCACACGACCCACAGACTGTCATCGGCATTCGAGATCGGCTGGTGACCGCCCGCGAGGTCGATAATCGACAAGCGCCGCATGGCGATGCCGCAGCGACCGTTTTGCCCGATGTGCTGACCTTCGTCGTCCGGCCCGCGGTGGAGGGTGACGTTGCCCATTGCGGTGAGCTGGGCCGGATCGACCCGCTCACCGTCGAAACGGTAGATGCCGTGAATGCCGCACATGAGTTTACTTTGCCTTAACGTGAAAATCGCCGTGGCGATTCACTGCGCTCCCCTCGCCCGCTTGCGGGAGAGGGGTTGGGGGTGAGGGAACGGTCTGGCCGGCTTTCATGCGTCAGGGTGCCCAGCCGCCATGACCGTTAGCCAGGACCGCTTCGCGGCCGCGGGTTGCGAGTGCGCGTCGATACACTTCGCGATAACGTGCAACGCTGTTGGCCCAGGTGCGCTCGCGCTCGACAAAGGCGCGGGCCTTCATCCGCACGTCTGGCCACAGTTCGCGATGATCGAGCAACTGTGCGATCTCGGCCGCGAGCGCATCGACGCTGCCGGCCTTGAACAAAAACCCGGTCTGGCCATGGGTCACCAACTCGCGATGCCCGCCGACATCTGAGGCCACGAACATGCGCCCCTGCGCCATCGCCTCGAGCGGCTTGAGCGGCGTGACGAGCTCGGTGAGCCGAATCGGCAGTCGCGGGTAGGCAAGTACATCGATCAGCTCGTAATACTTCTGCACCCGGTTGTGCGGCACCCGACCGGTGAAGATCACCCTGTCGCCAACGCCTGCATCGCTCGCCTGGCGGCGCAGGGCGTCTTCCTGCACTCCACCGCCGACCAGCAGCAGGCGGATGTCGGGATAGCGCCCGACCAGTTTCGCCAGCGCCGCCACCAGCAGGTCGAGCCCTTCATAGCCGTAGAACGATCCGGCGAAGCCGAGCACGGTCTTGCCGTCCAGCCCCAGTTCGGCTCGCAGCGCCGGATCGGGCTCGGCGCCGAACTGAAAGGCGTTGGCATCGACTGCGTTGGGGATCACGGTGATCTTTTCCGAAGACACGCCACGCGCGATGATGTCGCCACGCAAGCCTTCGCAGATGGTGGTGATCTGGTCCGCTCGGTGCAGCGCAAAACTCTCGAGTGCGCGCGAAACCCGGTATCGCAGGCTGCCCTCGGTGGTGGTGCCATGGTCGACTGCGGCATCCTCCCACGAGGCGCGCATCTCATAGACCACCGGCAACCTGCGCCGCCGCCCCACCCACAGGCTGGGCAGCGCATTGAGCACCGGCGAATGGGCATGGATGATGTCGGGCTGCAACTGCGAAACCAGCGTGTCGATGCGGGCGGCGGTGAGGCGCATCTGACCGATCAGGCCGGTATCCGGCTGCGCCGGCGTGCGGTAGAAACGCAAGCCATCCGCCTCTTCATCCGCGACCGCCGCGCCCTGCTTGGGCGTGGTGAGATGCAAGGTCTCCCACCCGAGCGCATGCTGCTCACGCAGGATGGCCGCGGTGCGAAAGGTGTAACCACTGTGCAGCGGTAGGGAATGGTCGAGGATGTGGAGGATACGCATTAGGTCGGTACTGGTTCGTTGTCCATCTTGCAGCCGTGTAATCTCAAGCCGAAACGGCCACGCCTGCCATCCTATGGTCGGCACAGGCCCCAACGTTGCGCAGAAACGCCTCGAACATCAACACTGTCCACAATGGCGCGCTGTAGTCGCGTGCACCGGATTGATGCGCGTCGACGAGGTGGTGCAGATAGTCCTGGTTGAAGATGCCGGTGGCTGCGAGCGTTTCGCCCAGCATCGCTTCGCGCACCCTGTCCTTGAGCGGACCGCGGAACCAGCGTGCGAGCGGCACCGAGAAGCCCATCTTGGGGCGATACAGCACATCGTCAGGCAACATCGGCTCCATGGCCTTCTTGAACAGATACTTGCCCTCCTGCCCTTTGATCTTGAGGCCCGACGGCAGGGTTGCCAGCCAATCGACCAGTTCATGGTCCATAAGCGGTTCGCGCACTTCGAGCGAATGCGCCATGCTGGCGCGGTCGACCTTGGTATTGATGTCGCCGACCAGGTAGGTTTTCAGATCGAGATACTGGATCAGCGCCAGTGAGTCGTCGGTATGCGCATTGGCGGCATGACGACGAAACACCTCGATCGCATCGTAGCCACCCAACTGACGCTGGAAGCTGTCGGAAAACAGCTTGTTGCGCATGTCACCGCGCAGGATCGAAACCGAATGAAAGTAAGCCTCTACCGAGTCGCGCGCCAAAGCCTGAAAAGTGGTCTTGGCGCGAAATACGCGCGGTGCCCAGTCGGCCTTGGGATACATTCGCCCCAAAAGGCCGAACACCGGGCGGCGCACCCTGTGCGGCATCGCGCCGCGCATCCGCTCTTCCATCAGATGCATGCGGTAGCGGCGATAGCCGCCGAAACTCTCGTCACCGCCGTCGCCTGACAAGGCCACCGTCACATGCTTGCGGGCAAGTTGGCAGACCCTATACGTGGGAATCGCTGAGCTGTCGGCATAGGGCTCGTCATACAACGCTGCGAGCGTGTCGATGAGGTCAAAATCATCGGACTTGACCGTCTCGACGAAATGATTGGTCTGATATCGGTCTGCGACCATCTGCGCAAACGCGGATTCGTTAAAAGCCGGGTCGTCGAACGCAATCGAGCAGGTATTCACCGGCTCTGTCGACAAGCCCGCCATCGTTGCAACCACTGCGCTCGAATCAACGCCGCCAGACAAAAAAGCACCCAGTGGAACCTCGGCAATCATGCGCAGGCGCACCGATTCACGCAGGCGTTCGGTCAACTCGGCACCGGCATCGACAAGCGTCAAGGGGTTATCGAGGCTGAAGCGCACATCCCAGTACATCTTGGGCGCCGGCACCGGCTGCCCACGCCGGATGCACAGGGATTCGCCCGGTTGCAACTTGAGCGCCCCCTTGAAGATGGTGCGTGGCTCGGCGACGTAACCGAGGGCAAAATATTCTTCGACCGCGTGCGGGTCGATGCGCCGGTCAAGCCTTGGGTGCTGCATCAACACCTTGAGTTCAGACCCGAACAACAAGGTGCCATCGTCGAGCAAGGCGTAGTGCAGCGGCTTGACCCCGAGGCGGTCGCGCGCCATGAAGAGCGTCTGCTGGTTTCGATCCCACAACGCAAACGCAAACATGCCACGAAAACGCTTCACGCACGCCTCGCCCCAAGCCTCCCAGGCATGAACGATGACTTCGGTGTCGCTGCGGGTGTGAAACACATGCCCCAGTGCCTCGAGTTCAGGTACGAGCGTCTGATAGTTGTAGATCTCACCGTTGAAGACGACCGCAACCGAGCCATCTTCATTGAAGAGCGGTTGCTGACCGGTCGAGAGATCGATGATCGACAGGCGGCGATGCCCGAATGCAAGCCCTGGTTCGAGATAGAGATCGCCTTCGTCGGGACCCCGGTGAAACTGGACGTCGTTCATCCGCTGCATCAACGCGCGATCGAAGCCGCGCTGGCCGCGGGTATCGAACATTCCGGCAATTCCGCACATCGATACTTACCCCTTCAGGCAAACGTTCGGGATCGAACCCGTCAAGAAAAAACCTTCAATCACTAAACACTTCGGGCAGCAAGCCCCACAGGACTTTCGATACCAGAGCGGCGAAGCTGGTCCAAATACAAATCCTGGTAGCTGTTTACCATATGTTCGATGCTGAAGTTCGCCTCGATACGCTCACGGGCAGCCAAACCATGCTTTGCGCGCAAATCGGCATCCTTTACATAGCGCTCGAGAAACGCTGCCAGGGCTTCGCTGTTGTTGGCTGGCGCAAGGCCGCCGGTAGTCCCGTGATCGACGAGTTCGCCGCTACCACCCACCTCGGTCGCGATGACTGGCAGGCCGCAGGCCATGGCTTCAAGAATCGTGTTCGAGATGCCTTCCGCCCGCGACGGCAACACGAAGATGTCCATCGCGCGCAATACATCGGGAATGTCGCCACGCTCGCCCGCGAGCCAGACCCGTTCGCCCAGTCCGAAATGCGCGATCTCGGCCTCGATACGGGGACGCAGCGGCCCTTCACCGACGATCATGAGCCTTAGCCTACGCGCCTCGTTGGGCGCCCTCTGCATGAGCAGCGCAAATGCACGGACCAGGTTCAACTGGTCCTTGACCGGCTGCAAACGCCCCACCGTACCGATCACGATCAGCCCACTCGCATTGTAGGGCGAGCCTTCGAGCATTGCCCGCCCGCCTGGGGCCGGGCAAAAAAGCCGTGCGTCGACGCCATTGCAGATACGCTTGATCCGCGACTCGGGCACACCCACCGCGTGCTTGATGTAGCGCGCAATCTGACCCGACAGTGCCACATAGTGACTGACGAAGGGCCGATATAGCCTGCGCATGAGCTTGTATTTCAGGCGCACGCCACCAGGGTCGGACAGATCCCAGCCATGCTCGCCATGGATTCTCACCGGCACGCCGGCGGCGCGCGCGGGCACCACGGCCTCGAGCGCAGCCAAGTTGCGGGTGTGAACAATTGCGGGGCGGGTTTCGGCGAATAGCCGATACAAACGGGGATAGAGCTTGATGCCGTGTCCGGGCGGTTTCTCGAGCGACACGAAGTCTACGTCATCGCGCTTAACCCGCTCGCAGAACGCATGTTCGCAGCGGGTCAGCGCAACCACGCTATGGCGAAAACGCTCACCATCCATATGGTTGATCAGATTGACGATACCGTTCTCAAGCCCGCCCACATTGAAATTGAACACGACATGCATCACCAGCGCACGGGGATCGCTCATCTGGTCAACTTCCGCTCGGCGGCCTCGGCCACCCGGTGCATCTCATCCCCATGTGTATCTATGAAGGCTTGCAGGTGTTCAAAGCCCTCACGCTCAGGGCCCAGCGGTGAAGAGACCACGAAAACCATCGACGCATCTTGTCGGCCAGTTAGCCTATCTGCAGCCAGTCGCAGTTTTGCCTCCCAGTCTCGGGTCAGCACGCGGCCATCCACCTTGTACCAGCGGGCGACCGCCTGGCGATCGTCGCGGATCACCACTGTCGCGGCGGGGAGGGCTCCAATTGCAGTCGTCAGAGGCGATTGGGTAATCAGGTTGACCGATTTATCGTTCGAGGGCTTGAGGGTGTTCGCCCAGGTGACCATCTCGGCTCCTTCACGCTGATCTGCGAAGAAGGCGGTATAAAGTTGGACGGTCGCCCCATCGGCCTCGCGTGCATAGACTCCCACCGCCTGACCGCGAAAGCCCCGGTATCTTGGTAAATAGCCGACTTCGTCGCGCGACTGCAACACCCAACCAATGGCCGGAGCGGGCAGTTCGTACGCGACCTCGTAGGTCTCGACCGGCATATTGATACGCATTAGTGCGAGCGGGAATACAATGCTGACAATCGCGACCGGGATGAGGTTTGCCCACCGCGACGCAGCCTCATCCAACGCAGGCACAACGGGGGGGCGAACGAATGCCGAGTCCGGATCCGCCCAACGCTGACCGATCATGAACATCAGCATGATCACCACCCCAAAGAACACCCAACCGTAGATTAGGTGATCGACCCCGGCGGCTAATTCGTTGTTCGTGAGGTAACCGAGCATCACGATCATGTAGGCCCGCACCCAGTTGGCCACGATCGGCACCGCGACCGCGACTAGCATGAAAAGCAGGCGTTTGCGCAGACTCGCGTAACTCAGATAGGCATAGAGGGCGCCGATCATGACCGATGCGATCAGGTAACGAATGCCGCTACAGGCCTCGACCACCGACCAACGGCCGTTCGGGATCACGAAGTGAAGCCCCTCCTGATAGACCGGCACGCCGCTGAGCCGAAGCGCCGCGATCGTGAAGTCGGCGGTGTAGCTCATCAGGGTGGGCAACAGAAAATCGCCGATCGGAACACCGAAAAGCAGGAAAGCCAGCGGAAACAGGAACACCCGCGCAAGCCTCCAGCCCATTGCCGCAACAAGCCCGATCACGAGCAACAGCACCAGGCCCGCATGCGCGGCCGCGGCCACCGATGCGAGTTGACCAAGCAGCCAGAGCAATCCGGCGCCCGCGGCGGGCAAAGCCATCCAGGACAGGGGCTGCGGAGCGAGGGCCCCGACCCGGTCGCGCAAACGCCACACCAGCCAAGCGTAAACGGGCAACACGATCAAGCCGTGCGCGTAGGTTTCGGAGCGC
>JAEUNS010000237.1 GCA_016790005.1 Zoogloeaceae bacterium | reverse complement strand
CGAACTTGTTGATCGCGACGAAATCGGCAAAATCGAGCATGTCGATCTTCTCGAGCTGGCTCGCCGCACCGAACTCCGGGGTCATCACATACAGCGACAGGTCGACGAAGGGCACGATCGCCGCATTACCTTGGCCAATGCCTGAGGTCTCGACGATGACGAGGTCGAAGCCCGAAAGCTTGCAGGCAGCGATCACCTCGGGCAGCGCAGCGGAGACTTCGGAACCAGTGTCGCGGGTGGCCAGCGAGCGCATGTAGATGTGCTCATGCTCGATCGCATTCATACGGATGCGATCACCCAGCAGGGCACCACCCGTGCGCTTGCGCGAGGGGTCGATCGACACGATCGCGATCTTGAGCGCATCCTGGTGATCGAGGCGGAAGCGCCGCACCAACTCGTCTGTGAGCGAGCTCTTGCCAGCCCCCCCTGTTCCGGTGATGCCGAGCGTCGGCGTGCCGACCTTGGCCGCGGCGTCCTTGATCGCCTTCTTGACGTCGGCATCGCAACCGCCGTTCTCGAGCGCAGTGATGACCTGGGCCAGCGTGCGGCGATTACCCGAGTTGAGCGCCTTGACGAGTTCGTCCGCCTTCTTGGGCGAGGCCTGGGTGAGGTCGTAGTCGGACTGCTCCACCACGCCGTTGATCATGCCCTGCAGGCCCATCGTCGCGCCGTCTTCCGGCGAGAAGATCCGGGTCACACCATAGGCGTGGAGTTCCTTGATCTCGGACGGCACGATCACACCACCGCCGCCACCGAACACCTTGATGTTCTCGCCTCCGTTGGCGCGCAGCAGGTCGATCATGTACTTGAAGAACTCGACATGCCCACCCTGGTAGCTGGTGATCGCGATACCCTGCACGTCTTCCTGCAGCGCAGCGTTCACGATCTCGCCGACCGAGCGGTTGTGACCGAGGTGAATCACCTCGGCACCGGTGGCCTGCAGAATGCGGCGCATGATGTTGATCGATGCATCATGACCATCGAACAGCGCGGCCGCGGTTATGAAGCGGACCTTGTTCTTGGGCTTGTAAGACACCAGCTTCTTGCTCACGCTCAGATCGGTCATACGTCTCGTCTCCTATTATGTGGGCGTAGCCCTGCCACGCGGAACGCGCCGGGCGTCGAATCATCTTATGAATGACAACTTTAGTTAACGTTGACGTGAACGTCAACGCCTATTTCTCTTCGCCGATTGCAACGAACAGCACGTTCCAGCATAGACCGCGAAGAACATCCCCGCCTCGAATTCAACATTCGTCCCCTCTGGTTTGATGCGGTGCCTTGGCAACACCCACTGCAAGCGCTTCGCGACACGCTCGCACATTCGCTTTGCGCAACTGTTTTGCCAATGTATCGGATTGTGACACCATCTGTCTTCGGCAAATTCGAGAACCCGTGAAATGCTGAAATCTGCTCCGGCATGACCCAATTGAACACTCCCGAGTCGCCCCCTCCCTCCGCCGAGCAACGTCGCCGTTACGATCTGCTGCTCGCCGGACTGGATCTGCTGGACCAGGCGATCGCCGTCTTCGATGCGACCCCGCGTCTGGTCACCTGGAACAAGTCGCTGTTACGCCTGCTGGACTTTCCCGAATCGATGCTGAAGGTCGGGCTGCCCTTCGAGGATCTGGTGCGCTTCAACGCCTCGCGCGGCGAGTATGGCGAGGGTGATCTCGAGGCGATCATTGCCGAACGCATGGCCGCAGCTCGCTCGTTTCAGCCGCACTACACCGAGCGCACCCGCCCCAACGGACGCATCCTCGCAATTCGTGGCGTACCCATTCCCAACCTGGGTTTTGTATCGCTGTGGACCGACATCACCGACCAGCGCCGCTACGAAGAAGTCATCCAGCAACAGAACTCGATGCTCGAGGCACGGGTCAGTGTGCGCACCCGCGAGCTCGAGAACGCCAATGCACGGCTGGCCCATGCCAATGCCGAGATCGACCAGATCGCCAATGCGCTACGCCGATCCGAGGCACGCCTGCGCCTGATCATCGATTCGATTCCGGCCCTCATCGCCTATGTCGATCGCGACGAGATCTACAAGTTTGCCAACAAGGGCTACGCCGAATGGTTCGGGCTGGCCAATGATGTCATCGTTGGCAAGACCATTCTCGAGGTGTTTGGCCCGGATGCCTATGCCCAGATCGCGCCGCATCTTGCGGTGGCCAAAACCGGCGAACGGGTGAGCTACGAATATGCACGAAGGCAGCCATCCGAGCGCACACTGTATGCGCGCAGCGTCGTGGTGCCAGAGATGAACGAAGCCGGCGAGGTGCTCGGCTTCTTTGTGCTGTCGATCGACATCACCGAACAGAAGGCGAGTCAGGCCGCGCTCATCCAGGCCCAGAAGATGGAGGCAGTCGGCCAGCTCACCGGCGGCCTCGCGCATGACTTCAACAACCTCTTGTCAATCATCATCGGCAACTTGGCCACGCTCAAGGAGCGCAGCCCGGCAAACAGCGCGGCGCTCGAGTTCGTCGATCCGGCCCTGCACGCGGCGCAGCGCGGCGCCGAACTGATCAAGCGACTGCTCACCTTCTCACGCCGTCAGACGCTCGAACCCCAGCCAGTCGAGATCGCCAGCCTGGTCATCAACATGACCCATCTCCTGCGCCGCTCACTGACCGAGAGCGTCCGCATCCACACCCATTTGCCCGACAAGGCGCTGCATGCGCTGGTCGACCCGCATCAGCTCGAGAATGCGCTGCTGAACCTTGCGTTGAACGCCCGTGACGCCATGGTCGATGGCGGCGACCTCACCATCAGGGTGGGCGAGCGCTTCATACCGGAGAGCCAATCGGCGATCACCGAGTTGCCCACCGGCAACTATGTGCAGCTCGAGGTGTCGGACACCGGAAGCGGCATCGCACCCGAGGCGCTGGGCAAGGTATTCGAACCCTTCTTCACCACCAAGCCTTTCGGTCGCGGTAGCGGGCTGGGTTTATCGATGGTTTATGGCTTCGTGCGCCAGTCCGGCGGCAACATCCGGGTCAGGAGCACGCCTGGCAAGGGGACGGTGGTGACATTCGTCCTGCCCCGCACCGAGCCGGCCAGCAAGCCGACCAGCGTAGAGCCGGTCGTTACCCCAACCGCAACCCGCATCAAGGGCCCGGTTTTGCTGGTAGAGGACGAACCTGAGGTAAGACGGGTGATCCGCCTGCAGCTTTCGGCTCTCGGTTACCCGGTGCTCGAAGCAGCCGATGGCCCCGAAGCGGCGATACTGCTTGAGAACGTGCCGGACATCGCAACCCTGATCACCGATACGGTAATGCCCGGCGGGCTCGGCGGCCGGGAGCTGGCGCTGCTTGCCCGCGAGTTGCGCCCGGACCTGCCGGTATTGTTGATCACCGGTTATGCAAGTGACAGCGCGCTGGTAGACGTGACGGACATCGACATTCCGGTTCTTCGCAAACCGTTCGAACGCAACGCACTCGAAGCTGCCCTGAGCGCACTGGAAAGCCATAAGGACACCGAATAATCATGAGCGCCTCGAATCCGACCATACTCGTGCTCGAGGACGAGCCCGAGATCGCACGCCTGATATGCACGAGCCTGTCGGAATATGGGTTTCGCTGCGAGCACGCGTCGACCGGACGGCAGCTGCTCGATCGCGCCAAAAGATCGACGCCCGACCTGTGCATCGTCGATCTCGGCCTGCCCGACATGGACGGCATGCAGGTCGTGCGCGAACTGCAGGATGGCAGCCCCTGCGCGGTCCTGATCCTGACCGGCCGCAACGATCTCACCGACCGCGTGCTCGGGCTCGAACTCGGTGCGGACGACTACATCGTCAAACCCTTCGAACCACGGGAACTGGTAGCACGGGTCAGATCTATCCTGCGCCGCTACCAACGCGCCGCACCGACCGAGGTCGGCGGCGAGCGCACTGTTGCCCGCTTCGCCGAGTGGATCTTCGACCGCGGCCAACACACGCTGATCGCGGCCGACGGTCGCCAGACCAGCCTGTCGGCGGCCGAGGCGGGTCTGCTCACCACCCTGTTGCTCAAGCCGAACCGCATCCTCAGCCGCGAACAACTGCTTGGAGAACGCGACGTCGATCCCTTCGACCGCAGCATCGACGTTCGAATCTCACGCCTGCGGCGCAAATTGCAGGACGACCCGCAGGAACCCAAGCTGATCAAGACCGTTTATGGCGCCGGCTACCTATTGGCAGCACAGGTCAGTTGGGAATGACACGGGCAGCCGTGCCACCGCTGCCGCGTGGGCCGCAGCTGTCGACCTGACGGACATACTTATTCATAATTATGAATTCTTAACCATGGAGAATTCACATGTCCCAACGTCCGTTCAAGGTACTCGGTATTCAGCAGATCGCGATCGGGGGGCCGAGCAAGGAGAAGCTCCGGACCCTGTGGGTCGACAAGCTCGGACTGGAGGTCACCGGCAACTTCGTGAGTGAGCGCGAAAACGTCGACGAGGACATCTGCGCGATGGGCGCGGGGCCGTTCAAGGTCGAGGTCGACCTGATGCAACCGCTCAACCCGGATAAAAAGCCCGCCGTTCACACCACCCCGTTGAACCATGTTGGACTGTGGATAGACGACCTGCCCAAGGCGGTCGAGTGGCTGAGCGCCAACGGCGTGCGCTTCGCGCCCGGCGGCATCCGCAGGGGCGCGGCCGGCTTCGACATCACCTTTCTGCATCCCAAGGGTAACGAGGAGTTTCCGATCGGGGGCGAAGGTGTACTGGTCGAGTTGGTTCAGGCACCCGCAGACGTCGTCGCGGCTTTCGCCACGCTGGCGGCAACGCCTGCCTGAGTGCCTCGCGCCCTGGCCCGGATCGCGACACGGGCCATGGCCGACTACAGACTGGCTGCGCTGAAGGTGTCGCACACCGACATGTCGCCCTTCGCCATTCCCTGACGAAACCAGCGCACCCTTTGGGCAGCGCTGCCATGGGTGAAACTGTCGGGCGTCACATAGCCGCGCGACTGCTTCTGGATGCGATCGTCGCCAATGGCCGAAGCCGCCCCGAGTGCCTCCTCGACATCGCCCTCATCAAGGAGCTGCCTCGTCCGGTCGGCATGATGCGCCCAGACCCCGGCAAAGCAATCGGCCTGAAGCTCGAGCCGC
>JAEUNS010000236.1 GCA_016790005.1 Zoogloeaceae bacterium | reverse complement strand
TCGGGCCTAGCCGCTGCTGAGTGGTGACTCGTCAGAAACGAAAAACCCGCAATGCCAGTAAGCACGCGGGTTTCAGGGTATTCGCTGGCGGAGAGGGCGGGATTCGAACCCGCGTTGGGATGTTATCCCAAACACGCTTTCCAGGCGTGCGACTTAAACCACTCATCCACCTCTCCGTGGAAGGCGCGCATTGTAGCAGAAAGTGCCGGAGCGTGAACGCCGTATCGTCGCGCGATCGGTAGTTGTCATTCGGTCTGACGGGCACGCTATCGAGCAGGTGGGTTCGCGAGTCTGCAGCATTGCGGCGCAACGCAGGGAGCATTTTTTAGCGAGGCGGCTGACGCTGCACTGCGGTATCATCGCCCCCTTGATGCCGCCTTTCGTGATGCTCGCCTCGTCGCTTCGATGTGGCGTGCTTGCGAATCCAGAGTCATTGAGCACTTGCAGGGCGGCGATCCCGATTTCTGGATGGATTCCATTTCAATGTCATCAGCAAGCAATCCGGTTGGCGCGGTCCTGTCTCGTCCGCCTCTCAGTCTTGCCAGCGCGCTGACCCCGATCCTGACCGGGGTGGTACTCCTTGCTCTGTCTTACTTGCTATTTGGCGACAAGGGCATGCACGGTCCGCATCAGGTCGGTATTGTCTGTGCCACCATGGTGGCGGTGTATATCGGCTGGCGCAACGGTTTCGAACTGGACGAACTGCGCGAGGCGGCGACGGCGAGTCTGGTGGCGAGTTCGGGAATCATCTTTTCACTGCTGGCTGTTGGCGCCTTGCTGGGTACCTGGGCGATGAGCGGCACGCTTCTCGCGATGGGTTATTACCTGATGTACGGGCTCGACCCGAGCTATCTATACCTGGCGGCAGCGCTGATCGCGGCGCTGGTGGGGTTTTCGATCAGCAGCGCGTGGACGGTTGCTTCGACGATCGGTGTGGGTCTGGTCGGGATCACCCAACAGATGGGCCTCGACCCGGCGATCACTGCGGGCGCCGTGGTCTCCGGCGCGTACTTCGGAGACAAGGCTTCACCGTTTTCGTCCAAGACCAAGCTTGCAGCCGCCACTGCGGGTGTCGATCTGCGTGAGCACATGCGCGAGGCATTGTGGACCTCGGCGCCCGCGTTCTGCCTTGCGTTGATGCTGTTCTGGTGGTTGGGAGAGCCGAGTGAGTTCGATCCCTCGCGGGTTTCCGCGGTCATTCATGGCAGCCTGAACATGACTCCAGTGACACTGTTGCCGTTCTTGGTGGTGCTCGTTCTGGCCTTGTGTCGCTGGCCGCCGTTTACCACGATGTTCATTGGTGCGCTGGTGGGCGGGGTGGTGGCGGTGATTACCGCGCCGGATAGGGTGATTGCATTTGCCGACTCCGATGGCCTCATCGCGCCACTCGCGCTGCTGAAGGGCGTCTGGACGGCGATGGCGAGCGGCTATGTGTCCAGTACCGGCGAGGTCAAAGTCGACGCGTTTCTGACCCGAGGCGGCATGGCCTACATGCTCAGCATCATCTGGCTGGTGATCGTGGCGCAGGCTTTTGGGGGCGTCATCGAGAAAATTGGGGTGCTGCAGCGTCTGCTGGCCCCGATCGTCGCCGCGGCGAGCACGACCGGTCGGCTGATAGGCACCCTGGTGGGTGCCACTGTCGTGACCAATGTGTTTACTGCAAGCCAGTATCTGGCGATCAGCCTGCCCGAGCGCATGTGCAAGAGTGCCTTTGAGCAGCGCGGCCTTGCACCGGTGATGCTGTCGCGCACCGTCGCCGACTCCGCCACGGTCACTTCGGCGCTGATTCCGTGGAACAGTTGCGGTGCCTATCTGGGTGCAGCGCTGGGCATTGCCACCTTCAGCTATGCCCCATACGCGTTCTTCAATCTCCTGAGTCCGCTGATCACAATCGTTTTTGCGTTTGCTGGTCTGCGCATGCAGCGGCGTGTATCGACTCGCGGGTAGCAGCCCAGGAAGCGATCCTCCCGAGCGTCCCCTTTCGTTACCCGCCTGAACCGCCTACCCGGTACGACGGCGCGAATGATGACCTGCGGGTCAGAGAACTGTCGTTCGAGCCGGCTCTTGAGGTGGCGAATCATCGGGTTCGAGTCGGCCGAACGAACTTACATCTTGCAGTCTTTGGCGTAGGCGTCCTGATGGTCTTCCATCACCTGCGACACGAAGCGGTTGCTGACGCTGCCGTCTGCATTCTTCGCGACCTCGCGCAGGTAGTAGTTCTGGATCGGATAGTGATTGTTGCCGAACTTGTAACTGCCGCGCGCAGTCGGGGCCTGGACCGTTTGCAGCGCGGTGCGCAAGGCATTCTTGTCTTCGATCTGGCCGCCCACCTGTTTGACTGCTGCGTCGATGAGCATGGCTGCATCGAAGCCTTGCGATGCGTAGAGCGTGGGCAAACGACCGAATTCCTGCTGAAAATCGGCGACGAAGCGCTTGTTCACCTCGTTGTCGGCCTCACGGTACCAGTGGCTGGTGTTGAATACGCCCTCCATTGGCGCCCCGACCGCCTTGACCACATCTTCGTCGGCTGAAAAGCCGGGTGCATAGAGCGGCGAGCGTGTGAGCATGCCGGCCGAGGAATATTGCTTGATGAAGTTGATACCCATACCGCCCGGCAGGAAGATATAGACGGCCTCGGCGCGCGCGGCGCGAATCTGTGCAACCTCGGCGGCGTAGTCGAGCTGGCCCATCTTGGTGTAGATCTCGTCGGCGACCTCGCCCTGGTAAAAGCGTTTGAAGCCCGCAAGTGCATCCTTGCCGGCAGGGTAGTTGGGCGCCAGCAGCACGACCTTCTTGATGCCTTTGTCCTGAACATGTTTGCCCATGGCTTCGTGCAGGTTGTCGTTTTGCCAGGCGACGTTGAAGAAGAACGGATTGCAGTCGGCGCCGGCATACTGACTTGGTCCCGCATTCGCACTGATGTAGAAGGTCTCGGCGCCGAAAAAGGTTGGCCCCACGCCGAGCATGATGTTGGAGAACACCACCCCGGTTGCCACATCGACCTTGTCGCGCTGAACCATGCGCTCGGCGATCTGCTTGGCGGTCTCGGGATTCTGCGCATCGTCGGCGGTGATGACTTCGGCGTCGAGGCCCCCCAGCTTGCCGCCTAGCTGTTTCAGCGCGATGTTGAAACCGTCGCGGATGTCGATGCCAAGGCCTGCACCCGGACCCGACAGGGTCGTGATCATGCCCACCTTGATGGCATCGGCGGCATTCGAGGCGCCACTGGCGCAGAGCAGGCTGGTGGCGATTGCGACGATTTTCTTGTTGAACACCTTGGTATCTCCTGGTGGCGACGGCATGAAATTTTAGGATTGAATCTTCTCATGATGCGGCATATTTGAGAAAACCAGTCGCCGCATCCTCGTGTATTGGGCGACAATGCAGCGCCCTGCGCCCTGCGCCATGCTGCGGGCCCATCTACCACAAATATTTCGTCATTCACCCATGATCAGCAAAGTTCATCCGAATCCCTGGGTCAGGCTGTTCTTGCCGTTTGCGCTTGGCTATTACCTGTCCTACCTGCTGCGCACGGTCAATGCCGTTATCTCGCCTGATCTCACCTCCGAGCTTTCGCTATCGTCGGCCGACCTCGGTTTGCTCACCAGCGCCTACTTCCTGACCTTTGGCATGACTCAGATTCCGCTCGGGATCGCGCTCGACCGCTTTGGCCCGCGCATGGTCGAGTGCGTGCTGTTGCTGTTGGCGGCGGTGGGTGCGGTGGCTTTTGCGCTGGGCGATTCGCTGGGCCAACTCGGGCTTGCGCGCGGTTTGATCGGGCTGGGGGTATCGGCTTGCCTGATGGCGGGCTTGAAGGGCTTTGCAATGTGGTATCCGCCCGAGCGGCAAAGCTCGATGACCGGCTTCCTGATGGCGGCCGGCGCGCTCGGCGCGCTGACGGCAAGCACGCCGGTCGAGGCGGTGCTGCCCTTTCTGGGGTGGCGGGGCATTTTCTGGGTGATTGCAGGGCTCGCAGTTGCGATTGCAGCTTTTCTGTTTGTGTCGCTGCCGGCCGATGCCCCACACGGCTCGAACGAGTCCGTTGGCTCTGCACTGCGCTCCATCGGGGGCATATTCGGCTCGGCCGGCTTCTGGCGCTTCGCCGCTTCGGCCCTGTTCATCACCGGCGGGTTCATGGCCTTTCAGGGTTTGTGGGCCGTTCCATGGCTGATGAACGTCAATGGTCTTTCGCGTGGCGATGCTGCAAACCAACTCATGGTGCTCAATCTGGGCATGCTGATCGGCCAACTTGCCATCGGCTTTCTCGGCACGCGCCTGGCCCGGCGCGGGGTCAGGCCGGTGCACCTGCTGCAGGTGGGTTTTTCGGCGATGCTGCTGGTCGAGCTGATGATTCTGACGGGGTGGGGGCCAATCGTGGCGGTGTGGTTTGCGTTCGGCCTGTTGGTGTCGGTCAATGCCCAGGCCTACCTCGCGGCCTCGGCCTATTTTCCGCAGTCGGCGTTCGGCAGGGTGAGCACGGCGGTCAACCTGATGGTGTTTGCCGGCGCTTTCGCGATGCAGTGGGGCCT
>JAEUNS010000203.1 GCA_016790005.1 Zoogloeaceae bacterium | reverse complement strand
CCACGTCTTGTTTGAGCAGCGCCTCGATCTCACGGATGTCTGCATCGTGGCGGACGAGGTTGAGCAGGCGCACGATCTGGGCATGACCGGGCGCGAGCGCCTTGGGGGGTGGGTTGCCCTGCAGGAAGAACCAGCCCGAGGCGCCATCGAAACCTGCCTTGATCGCGGCCTGAAAGGCCTCGACATTGGCCAGGCCCCATGCCAGGGGTATGCCCGGGGCGCCCGATGGCGCGCCGTGCTTGCGGGTGTCCACCAGCACGAAGCGCCAATCGACCGTCAGCGGCAGGGGCGAGCCGGGGGAATACCATGAAAGGCAGGTGTTGATGCCGGCACTGGCCAACTGTGGGATCAGCGCTTGTGTTTGCGGATGCGCCAGCGCCTGCGCCGGAATCTCGATCATCGCATTCGGCGGCGCCTCCCAGGCCATCAGGTCGGGCGTCGGCACCAGGCGCGCGAGCGAGACGAAAACCGTGTGATGACCGGGCCAGATGTCGGCCAGGCTGTTGAGCGTTTCGACCACCGAGGCAATGTTTGGGCCGTGTGCAATTAGGCGGTTTGCGGTGATTGCGCGCTTTTTGTTGACCACCGGTTCGCGTGTCAGAAAGGTCGTCTGGCTCATGACTCTAGCTCGTCGTGTCGGATGCGAAGGTGAAGGCGTCGCTAAAGAATGCATCGTCGGCCAGACCACATTGCCGGGTGAAATCATTGCGTGCCGCGTCTATCATCGCCGGCGCCCCGCAGGCATAGACCTCGTATCCAGTAAGGTCGGGGTGATCGGCGACAACCGCAGCGTGCACGAGGCCACGGCGGCCGGTCCACTCGTGGTCGTCAGCGGCGTCGGACAGCACCGGAATGTACTCGAAACCCGGTATCTCGCTGGCCCAGCGCTGGGCACGCTCATGCATGTAGAGGCCGCTGCGGTCGCGCGCCCCCCAGTAAAGGATGAACCGGCGCGAACTGTTGGCGTCGATTGCTGCCTCGACGATACCCTTCAAGGGCGCGAAACCGGTCCCGCCGGCAAGCAGAATCACTGGCTTGCTGGTTTCGTCGCGCAAGTAGAAGGTGCCGAGTGGACCTTCGAAGCGGAGTATGTCGCGCTCCTTCATCTGTTCGAACACATGGCGGGTGAACTGGCCGTTATCCACCCTGCGAATGTGCAGTTCGAGATGATCGGCATTCACCGGGCCGTTTGCGATCGAGAAGCTCCGGCGCCGCCCGTCGCCAAGCAGAAAGTCGATGTACTGACCGGCCTTGAACCGAAACGGCTCGCTCGCCGGCAACTTGACCTTGACGATCATCACATCGGGTGCGGCGAGGCTCAGCGACTGGACCCGGCACGGCAGCTTTTTGATCGGAAGGTCTCCGGCCGCAGACACCGTCCGGGGCCTGATCACGAGGTCGGAGCGGGGCTGGGCACGACAGAACAGGGTGAGGCCGCGCGCACGTTCGTCGGGCGACAGTGCTGATTCGGCAACCGGGCCCAGCGATACTTCGCCGCTCACGACGAGGCCCTTGCACGACCCGCAGGCGCCATCACGGCATCCGTAAGGGAAGACGAGCCCCGCGCCGAGGGCCGCCTCGAGGATGGACTGGTCTGCGTTGGCCGGGAACACTTTTTCGCCCGGCTCAATCGAAATCTTGAACGGCATCGGTCGTGAGATAATCCACAAATGAAAAGAGTTCTTGTTGTCGGCAGCGGGGACGTCGCTGGCCGCGCGATCCCCTGGCTGGTCAGGCGCTTCAAGGTCTTTGCGCTCACCCGTAATCCGGAATCCTGCGCTGCGCTGCGCGATCTCGGAGCAACGCCACTGATCGGCGACCTCGATGACCGCGCGAGCCTTGCCCGCTTTGCCGGTTTGGCCGACATCGTCCTGCACTTCGCTCCACCACCGTCTTCAGGGCCGGTCGATGCGCGTACCCGCAGGCTGCTGGCTGCTCAAATGCTTCGCCGGAGTCTACCACAGCGCATTGTCTACATTAGTACGACGGGGGTCTATGGCGACTGCGGTGGCGCCTTCGTGAATGAGACCAGAAAATGCCATCCTCGTAATCCGCGCGCGCTCAGGCGGCTCGATGCCGAGCAGCGACTGCGGGCGTTCGGGGTGCGTACGGGCGTCACCGTTGCGATACTGCGCGCACCCGGTATCTATGCATCAGACCGTCTGCCGATCGATCGAATCCGACGGGGCGACCCGGTGCTGAATGCCGATGACGATGTCTTCACGAATCATATCCATGCCGACGATCTCGCAATGCTCGCATGCAGGGCGATTTTTGGTGCCGCTCCGGGGCGGATCTACAATGCGGTCGACGACACCCGCCTCAAAATGGGCGAGTATTTCGATCTTGCCGCCGACTTTTTCGGCCTGCCGCGACCACCGCGCATGAGTCGTGCCGAGATCATTGCGCAACTTTCGCCTATGGCGCTGTCGTTCATGTCGGAGTCGCGCCGCCTCGACAATACCCGCATTCGCAGGGAACTCGGTTACCGCCTCGTCTATCCGACGGTGCGCGAGGGGTTCGCAGCAGCCCTGACCTGACTTTTTTCAATTCGGAGTTCTCGATCCATGTTGACCCTGAAGGCGTTCCACATCATTTTTGTCGTAAGCTGGTTCGCCGGCCTGTTCTACCTGCCGCGGCTGTTCGTGAATCACGCCATGGCAGACGATGCTGCCACCCGTGATCGGCTCGCGCTGATGGAGCTCAAGCTGTATCGCTTCATGACCCCGCTGGGCATTCTCGCAGTCGGTCTGGGGTTCTGGCTGTGGTTCGGCTACGGGTTTGCCGGCGGCTGGCTGCATGCCAAGACAACGCTGGTGCTGGGGCTGATCGGCTATCACCTTTATTGCGGCAAGCTGATGCGCGATTTCACTGCCGGCCGCAACACCCGCAGTCATGTGTGGTTCAGGGTCTTCAATGAAGTGCCGGTGCTGGTGCTGGTGGTCGTCACTTTTCTGGTGGTTCTCAAGCCTTTCTGAGCGCAACCGACACGTTCTCCCTTCACTCATCAACCATAAAAGCCAATCATGTCCGAGTTCTTTTTCTCACCCTGTCCACGTGGCCTCGAACCCATGCTCGCCGAGGAGTTGCAGTCGCTCGGTGCGGCGGATATCGAGATTACCCATGGCGGGGTCGGCTACTCGGGTGACTGGCGCCTGTGTTATCGCGCCAACCTTGAGAGCCGCATTGCCACCCGCGTCATGTGGCGAGTGGGTAGTGGTCGCTACCGCGGCGAAGAAGACATCTACCGCATCGCCTATGCCGCGACCTGGGCAAAGTGGTTCACGGCCGACGACACGATCCGGGTATACGTGACCGCGCGGCATTCGCCGCTCAAAAGCCTTGAATTCGTCACCCTGCGGATCAAGGATGCCGTGTGCGATCACTTCCGCACCGTAGCCGGCCGGCGCCCCAGCGTCGATACGGCTGATCCGGTTGTGCGGATTCATGCTTACCTGACTCGCGACACGGTGGCCTTGTATGTCGACACCTCGGGAGAGCCGCTTTACAAGCGCGGCTTCAAACAGGCGGCGGTCGAGGCGCCGCTCAAGGAAAACCTGGCCGCAGGCATCTTGCGGCTCACTGGCTGGAAGCCTGGCGAACCGCTGATCGATCCGATGTGCGGCAGCGGCACCTTCCTGATCGAGGCGTGCCAGATCGCTCTGGATGTCGCGCCCGGGCTTGGGCGCAGCTTTGCATTCGAGAAACTGCGAACCTTCGATGCCCGGGTGTGGACGGCCTTGCGCAGCGCAGCCGAGTCGCGTCGGCGCGCACCGCGGCCCTTGCAGATTTATGGTGCGGACATCGTTGGTGATCAGCTAAGGCGGGCGCGGGTCAATCTCGAGGCAGCAGGACTGGTTAACTGCGTTAGCCTGCAACGCAGTGATTTTCTCGAGCTCTCGCCACCGGCAGCGGGGGGTGTTCTGGTCACCAACCCGCCCTACGGTGTGCGTATAGGCGAAGAGGATGCCCTGGCCGCGCTCTACCCCCGCATCGGTGACGTGCTCAAGCAGCGTTGGTCGGGTTGGCGCTGCTACTTCCTGAGCGCCGACAGCGCCCTGCCCAAGCTGGTGCGGCTCAAGGCAAGCAGGCGGACGCCGCTGTTCAACGGCGCGCTGGAATGCCGGCTGTTCGAATACCTGATGGTAGAAGGCAGCATGCGCGACAAATAGGTTTCAGAGGTTTCGAACTCGCAGCCCGATCGCGCGTGCCGCCGTTCGAGCTCTTTCAAACGATCCCCAGATTATGCGTGCCGGCGGCGAAGTCCTTTTCGCCATGCCTGCTGTGGAGCTTGATCTGAAGACGCAGGTCATTGACCGAATCCGCGTTACGTAAGGCGTCTTCGTAGGTGATGAGCTCATCTTCGTAATGCTGGAACAGACTCTGGTCGAAGGTCTGCATGCCGAGTTCGCGCGAGCGTTTCATGACTTCCTTGATCTCGGGCACGTCACCCTTGAAGATCAGGTCCGAGATCAGCGGTGAGTTCAGCATGATTTCGACCGCAGGAACACGCCCCTTGCGATCCTTGAGCGGCATCAGGCGCTGAGAGATCAAGGCCCGCAGGTTGAGCGACAGATCCATCAGCAGTTGCTGCCGTCGCTCTTCGGGGAAAAAGTTGATGATCCGGTCGAGTGCTTGGTTGGTGCTGTTGGCATGCAGGGTGGCGAGGCACAGGTGGCCCGTCTCGGCAAACGCGATCGCGTAATCCATGGTCTCGCGATCGCGGATCTCGCCCATCAAAATCACATCGGGCGCCTGGCGCAGGGTGTTCTTGAGCGCGATCTGCCAGCCATCGGTATCGACGCCGATCTCGCGTTGCGACACGATGCAGTTCTTGTGCGCATGCACGAATTCGACCGGATCCTCGATCGTGATGATGTGACCGTAGGAGTGTTCGTTGCGAAAATCCACCAGCGCGGCAAGAGAGGTGGTCTTGCCGGTGCCGGTGCCGCCGACGAAGATCACCAGGCCACGCTTGGTCATCGCGATATCGCGCAGTACGGTAGGCAGACCGAGTTCTTCGATGGTCGGGATGCGCTGTGGAATGGTGCGTAGCACCAAGCCAACACGGCCTTGCTGAATGTAGGCGTTTGCGCGGAAGCGCCCGATGCCGGCAGGCGAAATCGCGAAGTTGCATTCCTTGGTCGATTCGAACTCCGCCGCCTGACGGTCGTTCATGACCGCCCGTGCGAGGTCGGAGGTATGTGTCGGAGTCAGAACCTGATTCGATTGTGGGGTGATCCGGCCGTCAACCTTGATCGCCGGCGGAAAGCCGGCCGAGATGAAAAGGTCCGAACCGTTCTTCTGCACCATCAGCCGGAGCAGATCGTGCATGAACTTGAGTGCCTGGTCGCGTTCCATCTTTAACTCTCCTGGCGGGCGGCGCAAGTCGTCCGGTCAAATTTAGGTCGTCTGACCCGAATGGCGCGGAGTCTGGGCGGGCAGACTGGTGGCCGACTTCAACCTGCGAAGTTATCCTTGTTCTGGGCCTTGATCCGGGCCTCTGCCGACGACACCACGTTGCGTCGCACCAGATCGGCCAGGCACTGATCGAGCGTCTGCATGCCCATGCCCTGACCGGTCTGGATGGCCGAGTACATCTGCGCCACCTTGTTCTCGCGAATCAGGTTGCGGATGGCGGGGCTGCCGATCATGATCTCGTGCGCGGCGACCCGACCACTGCCATCCTTGGTCTTGAGCAGCGTCTGGGCTATGACCGCGCGCAGCGACTCGGAGAGCATCGCACGCACCATGTCCTTTTCTTCGGCAGGAAACACGTCGATGATGCGGTCGATCGTCTTTGCAGCCGATGAGGTGTGCAGGGTACCGAACACCAGGTGGCCTGTTTCGGCGCCCGTCAGCGCGAGCCGGATCGTTTCAAGGTCGCGCATTTCACCCACGAGGATGACATCCGGATCCTCGCGCAGCGCCGAGCGCAGTGCATTGTTGAACGACAGGGTGTCGCGATGCACCTCGCGCTGGTTGATCAGGCAGCGCTTGGATTCATGCACGAACTCGATCGGGTCTTCGATCGTCAGGATGTGCGCATACTGGTTTTCATTGATGTAATCGACCATCGCCGCGAGGGTGGTCGACTTGCCCGAACCGGTGGGGCCGGTCACCAGCACGATGCCGCGCGGCTGGTCTGAGATCTCCTTGAAGATCTTGGGGCAGTTGAGCTCCTCGAGCGTCAAGACCTTGGACGGAATCGTCCGGAATACTGCAGATGCCCCGCGTTGCTGGTTGAATGCATTGACCCGGAAGCGGGCCAGGTTGGGAATCGCGAATGAGAAGTCGCACTCGAGCATCTCTTCGTATTGCTTGCGCTGCCCGTCGTTCATGATGTCATACACCATCGCATGAACGTCCTTGTGCTCCATGGGCGGCAGGTTGATCCGCCGCACATCGCCGTTGACGCGAATCATCGGAGGCAGACCGGCCGACAGATGCAGATCAGAAGCCTTGTTCTTGACGGAAAACGCGAGTAGCTCGGTGATATCCATTGGGTTTTACCTGAAGCTGCAGGGCCGGGGGCTGCGCGCGGGCGAGCATGTTCACGATGCTATACTGGTTCCGCTGAGACGCGCCATGTAACGCTATATGACAACAATACCTGCCAACTTGCAAGCCGTGCGCGACCGCATCGAACGAGCCCTTGCCGCAGCATCGCGCCCGGCGGGCGCAGTCAGTCTGCTCGCGGTCAGCAAAACCTGGCCCGCCGAGCGGGTGTCCGAAGCGGCAGCGGCCGGCCAGCGCGCCTTCGGCGAGAACTATGTGCAGGAAGGCGTCGACAAGATTCGCGCGCTGGCGGGACTCGAGCTCGAATGGCACTTCATCGGGCCCTTGCAGAGCAATAAGAGTCGGTCGGTCGCAGAGCATTTCGACTGGGTGCATTCGCTCGACCGACTGAAGCTTGCCGAGCGGCTTTCGAGCCAGAGGCCGCCACAGCGCGCACCGCTCAATGTGTGCATCCAGGTCAACGTGAGTGGTGAGGCAAGCAAGAGCGGTGTTGCACCTGATGAAGTCGGGCCGCTCGCGCACGCGGTTGCCGGGTTGCCGGGTCTGCGCCTGCGTGGTTTGATGTGTATTCCCGAGCCCGACGGGGGCGAAGCCTTGCTGCGCGCGCGCTTCAGGCTGCTGGGTACGATCAGCGAAGCGCTGCACGGCCAGGGGCTCGTGCTCGACACCCTTTCGATGGGCATGTCGCACGACCTCGAACTGGCGATTGCCGAAGGCAGCACGCTTGTTCGGGTCGGGACTGCCATTTTTGGAACAAGAACTGTTGTGGAGAAACCGGCTTGAGCACAATTGACAACAAGGATGTACGCATCTCGTTTCTGGGTGGCGGCAACATGGCGAATGCGCTGATCGGGGGGATGCTCGAACGCGGCTTCGATGCAGGCAAGATGCGGGTCGTGGATCTCTCGGCCGAAAATTGCGCACGCCTGTCCGAACGCTTTGGCGTCGGCGCGGCGAGCACCATCGGCGATGAGTTCATCGATTGCGACCTGTTGATACTGGCGGTCAAGCCCCAGCACCTCAAGGCGGCTGTAGCACCCTTGGCGGGGCGGCTCGGAACGCAGGTCGTGGTGAGCATCGCAGCGGGTATCCGCAGCACCGACATCGCACGCTGGCTCGGCGGCTATGCGCGGATCGTGCGCGCAATGCCCAACACCCCGGCCCTGATCGGTGCAGGGGTGACCGGCCTGTTTGCCGCTGATGAGGTCGATGCGCTCGGGCGCGAGAGCGTGGAAAGCGTGCTCTCGTCCGTCGGGATCACCGCATGGGTCGAGCGCGAGGCACTCATCGATTCGGTGACGGCCGTATCCGGCAGCGGTCCGGCCTATGTGTTTAATTTCATCGAGGCGCTGGAGGCGGCTGGCAAGGCTCAGGGCTTCGATGCCGAGACCGCGCGCAAACTCGCGATCGGTACCGTGCTGGGCGCAGCGCGCCTGGCGGCAGGGTCGGAGGATAGCCCGGGGGTGCTGCGCGAGCGCGTGACCTCGAAGGGCGGCACCACCGCGGCGGCGCTTGCCAGCCTGGCGGATTCGGGTTTCATGGACATCATCGACCGCGCCGTGGCGGCAGCTTGCGCGCGTGGCCGTGAGCTCGGTGACGAGTTGGGGCAGGGTTGAGCTTATGATCTCCGGCATCCTGCTCCTGATCGTCAATTTTGCGTTCAGCTTCATCACCATGCTGCTGCTTGCGCGCTTCTTCATGCAATGGCAGCGTGTTTCGTTTCGCAACCAGCTCGGGCAGTTTGTCCTGACGACTACCGACTGGGCGGTGAAACCCATGCGCCGGGTCATTCCCGGCTTGTTCGGTCTCGATCTCGCGAGTCTGGTGCCGGCCTGGGCATTCCAGATGGTGCTCGCGTTCGTCGAGCTCAGCCTTCGCGGGGCCTCGCTCGATGGCGGGGTGTTCGGCGTTCTGCTCGGTCTGGCAGGGCTGGGCCTGATCGAGTTGCTGCGCATGGCGCTGTATCTGGTGATGGCAGTCGTGCTGATCTCGGCCGTGCTGTCATGGGTGAGCCCACATGCGCCTGCGGCGCCGGTGTTTCATGGCCTCGCTGCGCCCTTTCTGCGCCCGTTCCGGCGCCTGCTGCCCACCATCGCCAATGTCGACCTTTCGCCGCTGCTATTGCTGTTGGTGCTTCAGGTGTTGCTGATAGTGCTGGGCGAGATGCGCGGCGCTTTTGCGCCCTTGCTGTTTGGCGCTTGAAGTGGCGCGGGTGGCAAGCCAGCCGCGCCTCAGGCCGCGCTCAGCCGCGGTACATGATCTGCCCTTCGACCAGGGTGTAGCGCACCTGGCCCGGTAGTTCGAGTCCGAGAAAGGCGGTGTTCTTGCCCTGGCTGCGCAGGGTGTTGCGATCGATCACGCGGTGGATGTCGGGGTCGAAGATGCAGATGTCGGCCCGCGCGCCAGGGGCGAGGTGGCCGGCCTTGGTGATGCCGACGATTCTTGCTGCATCCGAGGTGACCCTCGCGAGTGCGTCCACAAGATCGAGCTTGCTGTCGTGCGCCCACTTCAGGGTCAGCGATAGCAGCAGTTCCAGTCCGGTGGCGCCCGGCTCGGACTCGGAGAATGGGGCAAACTTGCCGTCGTCGTCGACCGGCGTGTGGTCGGAGCACAATGCGTTGATGCGCCCATCGATCAGCCCCTGGCGCAGCGCGTCGCGATCACGTTGGCTGCGCAGCGGCGGCACCAGGTAGCAGTTGCTGTTGAAGTAGCCGATGTCCATGTCGCACAGATGTAGGTGATGCACCGACACGTCGCAGGTCACGCTCATGCCCTCGTCACGCGCCTGATCGATCAGGCGCAGGCCCTCGGCACTCGACAGGCGGGTGATGTGCAGGCGTGCGCCGGTGCTGCGGGCAAGTTGCAGATAGGTGAATAGCGCGACCGTTTCGGCCGCGACCGGTATGCCCGGCAGGCCTAGTCGCGATGCGACTTCGCCATCATGGGCGAAGCCCCCGCGCGACAGGAAGGGTGCGATCGGTTGCAGCCACACCGGAAAATCGAAAGTCGCCGCATATTGCATCGCACGCAGCAGCACGGTGTTGTCGACGATCGGCACGTTCGCCTGGCTGAACGCGACACAGCCGGACTCGACCAGCTCGGCCATCTCCGAAAGCCGTTCTCCCTTCAGGCCGAGGGTCAGTGCCCCGACCGGGTAAACATGGGCGCGGTTGAGCTTCTTGGCACGATGACACAGCATCTCGACCAGGCCGGGTTCGTCCAGAACCGGGTCGGTATCGGGCGGAATCGCGAGACTGGTGACGCCGCCGGCCATCGCCGCATCCATCTCGGATTCGAGGGTGGCGCGGTATTCGTAGCCCGGTTCGCGCAGGCGTGCGGCGAGGTCGACGAGGCCCGGGCATACGATCAGGCCGCGGGCGTCCAGGGTCTGGTCGGGCCTGAAGCCGTCGGGCGCGCGGCCATGTGCCACCACCTTGCCCTCGGCGACGAAGACATCGGTGATGTGGTCGGTGCGATGCGCCGGGTCGATAAGCCGGCCGTTTTCGATCTTGATGTTCATCCGCTTCTGATTCCTTTGTCGGTCAGGCCGTGAGCATGCTCATGACGGCCATGCGCACCGCGATGCCGAAGGTCACCTGGGGCAGGATCACGGCCTGTGCGCCATCGGCGACGGCCGAATCGATTTCGACCCCACGGTTCATCGGGCCGGGGTGCATCACGATGGCGTCCGGTTTCGCCACGGCGAGCTTTTCGGCGGTGAGCCCCCA
>JAEUNS010000195.1 GCA_016790005.1 Zoogloeaceae bacterium | reverse complement strand
CAGCCAATCCACTGTCCTTCAGCCAGTGGCCGGAAGCCGAAGGCGGTCGTCCGCGCTCGGCAACCGTGGTGATCACCAAGCTCGATGGCGGCGTGATCGGCACCTGAAAAACGTGCGCGGCGGATCCGGCTGGTGCCGGATCTTTGCCGGATGCGCGCTTGCGTGCAGCAAGAACAACGGCAGCCGCGAGCTGCCGTTGCCGCTTTCTACGTGTGTGAAATGACCCGCGTCGCGTGTGGATTATCATGGACGAAGTGCGGACCTCGTGGCTGTCCACCCTATGCCGTGGATTGATATCGTTCGCGATTACGGCATCTTCGCAAAGCTACCCAGAATTGACGTACGGCTGGCGAAGGGGCCAGCCGTCTTGAGATCGATATCCTTCGCGTTCGCACTGAGCTGGCGAATACGCTTTGCCAACATCATCTCGGGCGAGCGCATTGAGGCAATGATGCTTCGAATGGCTGTCGTTTAATCGACAAGCATCAAAAAAAGTGCATCAAAAAGTGTTGTGTCTTTTAAAAAACTAAAATAGACTAAAAACACTTATAAATTACTTAAGGTGCTAACGTGCTCGATCTACTTAGTTCAGAGTTGAAAGAGGCTGCATTCATGCTGATTGACGACGCTAGCCGCAAGGATATCCATTCCAAGTTGGTCAAGTGTTTATTGATCATTGAGCAGATGAGGCATGAAGCAGCTGCTTTGGCATCACATTCGGACGCCAACGAAAGCGAAGAAGTCAACAAAGTCTATCGTCGGCTAAGATTGTGGGCGCAGCCTGATAGGCAAGAGCAGTACAACGCAAAGATATTGAATGCCTATCTTGAGCTCGTCCGGTCCGGCGAGAAGAAGATCACGGAAGAAGATCTCCGTGCACGGTTGGGGGACGAGCTCTGGTTTACGCCGAACTTTAATCAAATGAGAGCCATCTCAGATCGGAACCATGGAAAGGTGTTTGACGTGCATGGTCAGTATTTGAGCATATGGCCACCAGTGCGTTCTGCTGTGCAGGAGTATGAGAGAAGCGTTTTTGATGGCGTATAAACGCCTCACTGTTGCGCCGCTCAGTGTGCCTGAATGGTTCTTGAGTGCGCAGGCGGCGAATGATCTCTGACCTCGGGGCGATAGTGCTCATGATCGTAGCAGTCGGTCGCGGTGCAGCCAGCGGATATAAAAACCAAGTATCGCACCCGGTGCCTGGCATGTTTGAGGGCCGCTGCTACCATTTTCCGAGGGATTTTTGATAAAGCTCATCGGTATGCTCGACTCACCCTATGTGCGTCGAGTCGCAATCTCTTTACAGTTGCTCGGCCTGCGTTTCGAGCATCAATCGCTCTCCGTGTTTCGGAGCTTCGATGAATTTCGCAGCATCAACCCCGTCGTCAAGGCGCCCTCGCTGGTCTGTGACGATGGCGAGGTGATGATGGATTCGAGCCTGATCCTCGAGTATGCGGAAGCACTGGCACGACCTCGATCGCTGCTCCCGTCCGACTGCAAGGCGCTTCAGCATGAGTTGCGACTGGTCGGCCTTGGGCTTGCGGCCATGGAGAAGAGCGTGCAACTCGTCTATGAAGACGGACTACGCCCACCCGAAAAGCGACATGATCCATGGGTCGATAGAGTCACTGGCCAGTTGAGGTCAGCCTATTCCGAACTCGAACGCGAGTTCGCGCGAAACAGCCCGGTTGTCAGCAGCTTGACCATCGGACAGGCCGGGGTCACCGTTGGCGTCGCATGGCATTTCACCCGGCAGATGCTCCCACATGTCGTGTCCCCTGCGGCGCACCCGACACTTGCGGCTTTTTCGGCTGCAGTCGAGCTATTGGCCGAGTTCCGCGCGGCGCCACACGGCGACGGCACCTTTCGAGGTGCTGTTCCGGACGATCGGCAGCATGGGCAGTGCCCCCCATGAATTACCTCGCTCACGCCTTTCTTGCCGGGCCGGTCGACAGCGACCGGGTAGGTGGCGTCGTGGGGGATTTCGTCAAGGGACTACTCGCGCCGCCACCGCCGGCCTTGTCCCCGGCGCTGGTCGCGGGGGTGGCGCTACACCGCAGCATCGACAGTTTTGCCGACCGCCATCCCGCATTCCAGCGCAGCCGGGCGCGGGTCAGTGCGGCGCGGCGGCGGGTGGCAGGCATCATGGTCGATATGTTCTACGACCATTTTCTTGCAGCACATTGGGATCGCTTGCGCGGCCTGGCCGGGCTGGAAGGGGATCTGTCCGCGTTCACAGCACAGACCTATCGCCTGATTGCAGCTCACGGGACGAACCTGCCGCCAGCCTTCATGCCGGTGTTCGCGCGCATGGCCGCAGATGACTGGTTGGCGGCTTACCGCGATCCGGCCACGGTGGCGTTGGCGCTGGACCGGATGGCAGTGCATCGGCTGCGCCGCCCCAACCCCTTGGCCGGGGCGGGGGAGGAGTTGTGGCACGACTATGCAGGCTTCGAGGAGGACTGCCTGGGCTTTCTGCCCGATGCGCTGGCATGGGTCGCGACCGTACGTGCGGAGCGGGGCGCCGGGTGAGCTGGTGCCTGATACACAGTCGCCAAGACTTGACCTGACCCCGTTCAAATGGGCTGCACAGCAACCAGTCGCAAAGCCGGGGTTGCTCAGCTGCCACCACCGCCCGAACCACCGCCGCCCGAACCACCGCCGCCCGAACCACCGCCGCCCGAACCACCACCGCCCGAACCACCACCGCCCGAACCACCACCGCCCGAACCACCACCGCCCGAACCACCACCGCCCAATCCGCCCGCGCTCCCCGCACCGGCAGGAGGGGACGCACGACCGCTGAATTGCGGCGGATTGTCAGGTAGCGTTACGCCGCGTTCCTTGGCGCGCATCTGCATCTGCTCATGATGGCGGGCGCGAATCTGTTCGCGTTCAGCCTCGGTTTTCGCAGCGTGCAGCTGATTGCGGTGTTGGATGCGCTCCTGCTCGGTCATCATCTGCGAGCCATAGATTGGCGCATCACTGATCGCGGGCGAGGTTTCGGTGGTTTCGCTCAGGACTGGGCCAGCGCTCAGCGCCAACAGACAGGCAATCAAGCCTACAGTCGTTTTCATTTTCCATTACTCCATTTAATGATAGATCTACACAGGTTCCGGTCGAACTTCCCGCCCGGTTTTGACGCAACTTTGCTGTTTCGCGGCAAATCCTTCGGGCGCGCCAGAAGGCGAAAGCCCTTGTCAGATGGTGTCACCTCACGTTTGTCGTGGCGCTTGCGAGGTCGGTATCCGGGTTGACGTCACTGATCGTTACGGCCCAGTTGATCGTGCCCCTGGCAGATGCCTTGTATGTCGGGAAGCTGAAACTCGTCGCCCCCTTGCCGTTGTAGTCATAGACGTTGAGGTTCCAGCGGTACACCTCGGCGCCACCTTGCATGCCCACCACGGTAGCCACCGCCTGACCCAAAACGGTACCCGGGTTTTCGACCGCGAGCTGAATCGAGATCGGCTTGCCGACACTTGCAGTTTTGCTCACCTTGAATGAAACAATATCGAGATCGAGCACGTCGCCGGCCGAGATCGTGACAAGGGTGGAGTTCGTGTTGGTATCGCCTTCGTCGTCGGTCACGGTGAGCCCTACGATGTAGTCGCCAGGCATCGTGTAGGTGTGGCTGACGGTCGGCTCGCTGGTGAGCACATCATCCGACTCGTCGCCAAAGGTCCATGCGTAGCTTGTGATGACATCGCTCGCATCGCTGTCGTAGGAGCCGCTGCCATCAAGAATGATCGGCACATTCACATTGCCGGTGTAGGGCCCGTTGGGGTCGGCCACCGGTTCGCCATTGACTGGTGGGTCGTAAGGCAATGGCACGGAGGACGGTACCCCGGCGAGTCCCACATACGTACAGCCACCGCCGACGTCGGCCGCATACACCGGGTTGGCGGTTCCCGCGGTCCAGCCGGGCTGGGCGTTCGCGTCGATCTCTTCCAGGTTGGTCGATGCGGTCGGATCTGAATCGGAGTCGGATTCTTCGATGTACTTCAGCCCTGCAGTGATGTCCGCAGGCAAGCTGCGATTGAAGGCGTCACACAGAGCCTTGCCGTAGGCGTTAAGGTTGCTGTTGCTTGTGGCATGGCAAAGGCTGCAGTCGGCGTTGCCGCTGTGCGAGTTCGGGTAGGTGTCTTCCCAAGTCCGGAGAAACTGGTTGAGGGCTTGAGCGGGCGAAATTGCCATCAGCAGTCCCGCGGTCAGCAGTGCAGATTGCAGAATCCTGTGCTTGGGTGAGGTTTGACGAATCATGTTTGCGTCCTCGAGAACATTCTGATCGGTTGGCGACCAAGCTCGCTTGGGATTTCTCCCGGCGCGGGCGGGTGGTCACCTGAATCGATGCGGTTCAGGGTTTTGCCTGCCCGGGTGTGAAACCGGGCAGGCATGCTGAAGTGCTCAGTTCCCCTGACCCTGGCCGAAGTCCCAGGCCCAGGTATCGGAGATGTAGCTGTCGAGCCACCACACCCTGCGGGCCATCGCATCGGACGAAATCACCTCGTCCCACTGCGTCTCGCCATTGACCACCGGATGCTCGAGCTGTGCCCACACGCCATAAAGGAACTGGCCACCCGGGTTGGCCGTGAGGCTGGCCTCGCTGGCTTCCAGGCCGGGCTTGCCCTGCTCGAAACGGTCGAACTCGTTGCAGAAGCCCGAACCAACCAGCTCAGCGGGGACGCCGGTGTCCGGATCGGTGTCGCCCTGGGGATTGGACGGGTAACAGGTGCTCAGGTCAGTTTCTTCCGCCCACACCTGATACTGGTCACCGAAGTTCACCGCACGGCTGTAGAACAAGTCCAGCGGTTCGGGCTCACCCTCTGCTGCGGTGGTGTTGTCGCCGGTCTCGTACACCACGAAGAAGCGCGATGGATTGCGTACGTCTTCCCCATAGGGGTTGGTACCAAAACCAAACGGATCCAGCGTGTTCGCGACGCCCTGGGGCGATCCGGTAATTGCGAAGCGCGGGTCGAGCGTGGTGATGCGCATCGACTGGTGCTGGGTCACGTTGCGGGCCTGCTCACCAGCCCCTGCGGCGTACTGGTTGCATACCCTGGGCTCGACCAGGTCGCCCGAAGCCTGGGTTTCTTCGCTGCGGAAGGTCTCGCAGCTCACCGTGCCGACGCCACCGTACTTGGTCTTGTCGTTCGTATCCCAGTGCGTGAATTTTTTCGGCAAAGTCGTCCAGGTGGTGGCGCCGGTAAAGGACCGCCGGATGTACAACTCGTAGCGGTCGTTGCCCTTTGCATTGAGGCGCCAGTTCGGCGACCAGGCGTATAGCATCATCACGAAGTCGCCGTCCAGGAATCCGCGGTGACCCTTGGCTACGTCCAGCGGGTTATACCAGGACTGATCGGCGAGAGTGCTGACATCGGTCCTCAGGTCGTTGCTGCAGGTGTACAAGGTACTACCCGTGGTCGAGCTCACCGTGGTGAAGCTCGCCGGGCACTGATGCCAGGACAGGACCTTGGTCTTGTTGGGCGTGACGCTGCTACCCTGCAGCACGGGGTTGGTGTCGCTGATGCCGAAAGTCGATCCGGCGTTCAGGTCGATCTGCGGGCAGGGAGCTACTTCTCCAGTGTCCGAATCCTGGCAGGTGTCCGGGATCACTGCCGAGACGTTGATCGCCGAATCCAGGCAGAGGCCGCCCGGGTAATACGGGTTGTCCGTTTCAGCCCAACGGGAGCACGCCATGTTGCGAAAGGCGTAGGGGTTGCCATCGGCGCCCAACGCCCATTTGCCCTTGTTGGGAATAACGATCCGGCGCGACATCACGTCGGCCGGTCCCCCCTGGTTCATGATGCCCTGCTTCCAGGTCGGCAGTGCGAGCAGGCCAGACGTTGCCGCCGAGGTGTCTTTGTGGACCTTGTAGATGTCCTGACCCAACCAACTGCCTCGGCGGGCGATCTCGGTATTGTAGATGTTGAAGTCGTAGCTGCCGAACCCCCAGAACTCGCTGGTATTCCGAACCGGGTAAAACTCCCCGGTGGCCCAGTCGATTTCAGGCTGGTTCAACTGGTGGCCGGGTTGGGTGAGGTTCGCCAGAAGACTATCCTCGGAATGACCGCCGACAGTGTCCGTGATCAACATGCTGAAGGTTAAATACCTGATGTTCTTGCCTTCGTCGAATGTGAAGCAGTCGGGGTCGCTGTTGTTCTCTTGCACACAGGCATTTCCGTTTGCGTCGAAGGTGAATGGACCCAGGCCCTTGTCTTCTTCGGCCACCACCGTAACGAAGGCGCTGTCGATGATCGAGTCCGACAGTTTTTTCGGGTTGCGTGAGTCATAGCCGTACATGGCCAGCCGCGGGCGGGTGGTAGCCGTATTGCCGATCAGGGGCAGGCCATCTTCCGTCACGCAGATCGTTGACTCCTGCTCGCCCTGAGAGCTGTCCGGATTGCCGGTCAGGACCGTAATGGTGTCCGCGCACAGATCCTTCATGCCATAGTCGAGTGGATTGGGCAGGTCCGGAAAGTTCGCCGCAATCGCCGAGCCGACGCAGTAGGGTTTGGGATTCTCGACATTGCACTTTGCGTTGTCGGTTAGCCGCATCGGCATCGCCAGGGGAACGAAGGGCTTCGGCTTCTGAGTGACGTCGCTTGCGGCGGCAAGAGACTCGTACTCGCTCAGCGCCAGGTAAGTGGCGCCAGTCTCGTCCGCCGGGTCTTGAACCACATCGAAGTGCTCAAAGTCGATGTAGGAATACCACACGTCGGTCTGGCTGTTGGCGACTGCGCCGCTCCAGCCTTCGCCGGGGCCTTCACCCTGGCCGCCACGCAGGCCTTCCGGATCTTCCTGCCAGGTGATGCCACAGCCGGCGCCCGAGACACACACGGTTTCGATGCGGTTGACGTCACGAACGCCGGAAGTCAGGCGCTCGGCCTTGAACCAGCGCATGTAGCTTTGCTCGACGACCGCCTCGGTGCGCGGATCGTCCCCTTGGTTGAGAACGCCGCGGGCGGTCCACAAGCAGTTGAACGGCACCTGACCGACGGCCTGGTTCGGCGCGTAGTCGTCCGCTTGCGCGTAATCGATCGAGCCCTGGCTACCGGCCACGCCGGCCATGTCGATCAGGTAGAGATCGTCAGGCGAGGCCGAACCCAGGTCGATACCCAGATAGGCGGCGATTGCAGCGCGGCGCGCGATTTGTTCTGCCGAGGCTTCCGGGTTGTCGAGCGAATAATTGGGCTGACCGCTTGCACAGTAGCGGCTCTGCCACGCCACCAGTACCTTGTTACCCATGATGCTGTGAAACAGGTTGGTTACGTCACCAGGGTATTCATAGGTGGGCGCGAACAGCGGCACGTCCGGGCGCGTGACATCACAGTTGGCGTTGTCGCATGAGGTCTCGAGGGCAGACTCGGAGAGGTTGGTATCCTTCCAGGTAACGCCATCGTCCAGGCTCACGGCGGCGTAGGCATCGCGCCTGCCATGGCCGATGAAGCCAACTCCCTCGACTTCGATCATCGGCCCATGCATGAACACGCTGACCAGGGGCTTCGCCAGTTCTCGGATGTCGGCCTCGACACCATCGACATTCGTGTAGATCTCGGCGTCCAGACCGGAACCGGTCTCGCCACTTGCGGCCTGCATCGGCACATAGAATTTCATCTGTGCAATAAAGGCGTGCTCGGCTTCGTCCACATAACCCTCGACCGTGGGCGCCTGGATGTTGGACATGCTTTTCAGTACCGGCTTGCCGGGCTCACCGTTACTGCCATCGTCTGCGAACGCCGTGTGCGACGTCGTCGCCAGCACTGCCAGAGCGCAAGCTCTCAATTTTACACTTCTATTTGTTGCCATTTTTACTACCCCTCCGAACAGGATCGCAATCAAGCCCAAAGCTGTAACAATCGCTACGCAATCGAATTCCTCCTTGATCTGTAATTTACTTTATTCAAAGTTATTAATATTTAAGCGATTTTTTTGCCGCTATAAACATCAATGCGGTAACGATCTCTGGAGGGGGGTATCCAGCCAGCCTGTCGTCCAAATTCTTTTGACTGGATCGTGCCAAGGCATAGTCTGGTGTATTTAGTCTAGCGGGTGCCAAAGCTTCCCGGAGACAGAAGTCCCCGAAACGGGTAACTTGCTGCGGTGGTTTGGACTGCGCCGAAGAAACCCAGTAATCGGGTACTTCAAATTGGATGTTGAAGGCGAATGTTTTTTCCTGGATTTGGATTTCAGGCCGTCGCGTGCATTGGCTACGACC
>JAEUNS010000193.1 GCA_016790005.1 Zoogloeaceae bacterium | reverse complement strand
GCGAGAAAGTTCTCGACCATCTGCCAGGTGACTTCCTGTGGGTACGCCGACACGCCCGCGCGTGCGGCGCCGTGGTCGCCGGCAAACACCATGATGTGGGGCTGCGTGATGGCGGGCGTGCAGGTTTGCTGGATCAGGCCGATCTGCAGCGCAAGGGGCTCGAGCCGTCCGAGTGCGCCAACCGGTTTGGTCTTGTGGTCGATCAGGTTTTGAATGACCGAAGACAAGTCCGGTTCGAATGGCGGAATCGAGAAATCCATCGGTGGATGCGTGGTAATGTGCGGGCGGCAATCATACCAGCAGCACAAAGCGGTTCAGACGTGATCGCTCACCGGGCAGGCGCCGCGGGTGTCGTTGGTTCCCGGCAATTCGTCCTTGGACTTGGCGAGGTACATCATGCGGTCGGCCGACTTGATCAGGTTGTCGGCGTCTTTGCCGTTCTCCGGGAAAAAGGCATGACCGATCGAGGCGGAAAGGTCCAGCTTCTGTTCGCGAATCTTGAACGGCTTGCCCAGCTCTGCGTTGATTGCGGCGGTGGTCCGGTTGATGTCGTCGGTATCGAAGACGTCTTCGAGCAGCAGGACGAAGTCGTCCGCGCCGAGGCGTGCAACCGTATCTTCCGCGCGTGCGATGCCCTTGAGGCGACGCGCAATCGTTGCCAGCAGTTCATCTCCGAACTCGCGGCCGAACCTCTCGTTGATCGACTTGAAGCCATCGATATCGACCAGGATCAACGCGAGTTTGGCATTGTGTCGCAGTGATCGGACGATGCCGTGCGCTACGCGTTCCTCGAGCAGCAGCCGGTTGGCGAGGCCGGTAAGTGGGTCGCGGTGGATCTTGGTGCCAGACTGAAGCTTGGTGTCACGTAGCAGCCGGTTGGCGTTCTCGAGCTCGTGGTTGCGTTGTGCGATCTGGTGGCTGAGCATCTGTTCGGTCTGGTGCAAGGCCTCGAGCTGGTGCGACTGGGCTGCAAGCTCGCGGTCCAGGGTGTACAGGCGCAGGCGCTCGCGCGCACGGCTCGCGCAGGAGAGTGCGGCCGCCAGCGCGATCATTGCGGTCGTGAGGGCCAGTTGCAGCGCATGTGAGGTGAAAAGGGTGGCCGGGAGCGCCCCCAGACTGGAGGCAATCGCGATTGCGCTGCCCGCCAGGATCAGGAGCCAGGCTGCCTGAAATGCGAGCACGCCGCCCAGCCCGGTTCGCCAGCCGATCAGGCCGGTGGTGGTCGCGGTGCCGGCGAGTACCAAGGTCAGCGCCAGTGCCGGCGCGAGCACCGGCAGTTCGGGCTTCAGTGCCGGGGCGGCAGGGATCAGCAGAAAGCTCAGCGCAATGCCCAGCATCAGCTTGTCTGCCCACCCCGGATGCCTATCGAGTTCGAGAAAGCGCCGACTCAACATCGCGCCTGCCGCGCCAAACGCTGAAAATCCAATCAGCTGAAGCAGATCGCGGTGCTCTGCAGCCAGCCCGGGGGCGCTGCGCCCATCGAGACCGACCAGCCCGATCAACAGTCCGGTCAGCATCAGCAGGTTGAGCAGGTGGATGTTGCGGCGCTGTGAAAACCATAGCAGCAAGGTCAGCAGCACCAGCCCGATGACGACCCCGTGCAGGCCATGCAGCACACTGTCGGCATGCATTCCTGCCATGGTGTCGACATTTGATTGCCATTGCTCGAGCAGCGTCGCTGCCTGAGCGGGCGCGGGCAATGCGGCGGCGACCGGCATGAGTACTGCCTTGAAACCGGCCGGGGGCGTGAGGAGGGGTAATTGGGTCGTATGGGTCATTTTTCGACGCTCCGATCGAGGGTCGGGATCGCCGCCAATCTCGACTTCATGATACGGCCAAGTGAATGCGGATGGGCGTGATTCAATAGACGGATGGCCCGATTGGCGCAGTTCGAAGCTCGCCTCGAATCCCGCTGCCCGCTTACGCTACTTCAGGCTCAGCGAGAGGCCTGCGGCCACGAAGCTGACCTTGTCACTCAGCGCTGCAAGCGTCTGGTTGAGCCGGCCAGCCTCGTCGCGAAATAGCCGGCCGAGTGGTGTTTCGGGTACGAGCCCAAGCCCGACTTCATTGGCAACCAGAATGATTTCGCCGGGGAGCTGCGGCAGCGCGGCCATAAGGGCTGCGCGTTCACGCTGCAAGGCCGTGAGGGCGCCAATACTCGAGGGATGTGGCTGGCGGTCGGCGTCTCCGAGCAGATTCGCGAGCCAGAGGGTGAGGCAATCCACGATCACGCATCTGCCCGGGGTCGATTCGGCGCGTAGCGCGTCGGCCAGGTGCAGTGGGCACTCGACGGTGCGCCAGTCGGTCGGGCGGTCTAGCCGGTGGCGCTCGATACGCAAGCGCATTTCCTCATCGAGGCCTTCGGCAGTGACGATCACGCTGACGGGAAGGCCGCTTGCCTTGGCGAGCTTCTCGGCATGGTGACTCTTGCCGGAGCGGGCACCGCCGAGGATCAGGTGTATGGGCATGGGCTGGACATTGAAGGCAATGGCGCAGAGGCGTCGAATCAGGCTAGAATCCGCCCCTCATTCTTGATGGATGATGCGTGTTTCAGGTGCCCGACGACGGCTCACGTCGAAGGGTTAAACGGGAAACAGGTGCGTGTTTCTTCGGAGCATACCCGAAGCGCCATGCCTGTGCTGCCCCCGCAACGGTAAGTGGACGCAAGACGCGTCAATGATGCCACTGAGCTTCGGCTCGGGAAGGCGATGCGTCGAGTCCGGCAGGTCGAGCCAAACCTGCCGGTACAGCCCATGAGCCCGGATACCGGCCTGAACACCGATTGGCGAAGTGCCGCGGGGTGGCGGCAACGGTGCGGGTTCGGTCTCTGCTCGGTTGGTTCTCCTCGCAAGTGCTTCATTTTGCTTTATCGCCAGGTCAGTGCGGGGTCGCGCGGCTTGGCACCGGGAGAATTACCCATGAAGAACCCTTGTCGCACTGCCGCGCTTACAGCGGCGGTGCTGCTGCCGCAATCGATTGGCACTGTCCTTGCTCAGGAAACCGTTACTGAAGCGGTGGTGGTCACTGCCACTCGCCAGCCACAGCGTGCCAGCGACGTGCTTTCTCGCGTCGAGATCATCGATCGCGAGGCGATCGAACGTGCTGGCCAGAGCTCTCTGGTCGACCTGTTGCGTGCCCAGCCCGGCATTCGGGTCTCGACCAGCGGTGGGCTGGGGTCGAACGCCAGTGTGTTCATCCGGGGCGCCGAGTCGCGTCACACCCTGGTGTTGATCGACGGCATGCGGATGGGGTCGGCGACGACCGGACAACCGGCACTCGAGGCGATTCCGCTCGCGATGATCGAGCGGATCGAGATCCTGCGTGGGCCTGCGAGTGCGCTGTACGGCTCCGAGGCCATCGGGGGCGTGATCCAGATATTCACCCGCAAGGGTGTGGATGGCTTTCAGCCCGAGGTCTTTGCCGGCTACGGCAGCAACAGCACGTTCAATGCGAATGCCTCGCTCACCGGCGGAAGCGGGCGGGTGCGCTACAACCTGACCGCGGGCCAGGACGAGACCGACGGTTTCAATGCGAAGCGCGACCCCGAAATCTGGAACCTTCCCTGGGGTAATTCCTACGACCCCGATCGCGATGGCTTTCGCAACACCTTCGTGAGTGCCTCGGCATCGGTGGGCTTGCGCGAGCGCGACGAGGCCGGCGTGAATCTTTATTACTCGGACGGTCGCAACTGGTACGACAGCAACGATTTCTTCAATTCCTATCTCGACAAGACGCTTTCGGCCTACAGCGCCTATATGACCAATCATCTGGCGGAGGGCTGGACCAGCACCTTGCGTGCCGGGCGCACCGAAGACAAGTTGAGCAACTGGCCGGATCTCGATTCCTACAGCCGCTTCGACAGCACCCAGACTCAGTTCGTATGGCAGAACGATGTGCGCCTGCCGGTCGGGTCGCTGATGGCGGCCTACGAGTATGTTCGCAGCGAGGTCGATGCCACTACCGACTTCACGGTAACCCGGCGCACCGTGAATGCGCTGCTGCTGGGGTGGTCGGCGCGCTTCGGCGCGCATAACGTGCAGGCGAACGCGCGCCATGACGACAACTCCCAGTTCGGGGGCAAGACTACGGGTCTGCTGTCATACGGCTATCAAGTTTCGCGCGCGCTCACGCTTCAGGCCAGCATCGGCAATGCCTTCAATGCGCCCACCTTCAATCAGCTCTATTGGCCGGATACCGGTTTCGGCGGCGGCAACCCCAATCTGCAGCCGGAAGAGGCGCTCAGCCGCGAGATCGGCTTGCGCTGGGATGACGGCCGCAACGCGATCGAACTTACCTACTACAACAATCGGGTCGAGGACCTGATCGCCGACTGGCCACCGGCCAACGTCAACCGCGCGCGCCTGGAGGGTGTCGAGGTGGTCTACCGGACCCAGCTCGCGGGGTTCGACCTGCAGGCGGGTCTGGACCTGCTCAATGCCGAGGATGAGGATACTGGCAAGAATCTGCCCCGTCGGGCCGAGCAGATGGCGTTTGCTCGGGTCGATCGCGCCAGCGGGGCCTGGAACTACGGGTTTGAGGTGAATGGCAGCGGCCACAGCTATGACGATTCGGCCAACACTGTCAGACTGGGCGGATATGGTCTCGTCGACGCCTATGCTCATTACCGTATCAACCCTGAGTGGCGGATCGAAATGCGTGCCAATAATGTGTTCGACCGCGACTACGAGTTATCGCGCGGTTACGCGACTGATGGTGCAAACGTCTTCGTCGGGGTGCGCTACGCGCCGAGGTAGGCGGGCATGGGTGTCGCGATGTCCGTGCGGGAGCAGGCGCTGATGCCGGGGCGGCCCAACGCAATCCGGGTATCGATCGCCCTGGTGCTTGCGGCGGTGCTGGTGTTCGTGTGGGCGCTCACCACCGGCAGCATCGCCGTCGGCTTGCCCGAACTGTGGTCGGCGCTGTTTGGTGACGCCGAAGGTATAAGTGCGGGCGTGGTTCGCGAGTTGCGCCTGCCTCGTGCGGCAGCCGTGTTTGCCTGCGGGGGCTTGCTGGCGCTGGCGGGTGCGCTGATGCAGGTGCTGCTCAGGAATCCGCTCGCCGATCCCTATATTCTGGGTGTCTCGGGTGGCGCGGCGGTCGGTGCGCTGGCGGCCATGCTGCTGGGGCTGGGTGCATGGTGGGTTGATGGTGCGGCCTTCGCGGGCGCATTGGCGGCGATGCTGCTGGTGTTCGGGCTCGCTCATGGCGAGGGGGCCTGGACCCAAACCCGCCTGTTGCTTACCGGCGTGATCGTTGCAGCGGGTTGCGGCGCAATCGTTACGCTGATGCTGTCACTGGCGCCGGATTCGCGCCTGCAGTCGATGTTGTTCTGGTTGATGGGCGACGCCAGCGGGGCTCGTCGTCCATGGCCCGCCCTCATCGTGCTGGTGCTCGGCCTGGCGTGCGTAGCACCGGTTGCGCGCGATCTCAACGTGCTGGCGCGGGGCGACAGTGCGGCGCGTGCGCTCGGGGTCGATGTGGATCGCCTGCGCTATGCGGTATACGGACTCGCTTCGCTGCTCACCGCGGTGTCGGTGACCCTGATCGGCTCGGTCGGTTTCGTCGGACTGATCGTGCCTCATCTGGTGCGTTTCGTGATCGGTAACGATCAAAGGTTGCTATTGCCTTTTGCGGTGCTGGTCGGCGGCACCTTGCTGACCCTGGCCGATACCGTTGCGCGCACGCTGATCGCGCCCACACAGTTGCCGGTCGGAGTGGTCACTGCATTGATCGGCGTGCCGGTCTTTCTGTTCCTGTTGGCCAGGAAGCCGGGCTGACATGGAAGCGCTGTCAGCCGAACCCCTGCTCGAAGCCGAGCGACTCGCGCTCAAGGCGGGCGACCGCTGGTTGTGCTGCGAGTTCAGTCTGCGTCTGAAGGCGGGGGAGTGCCTGGTGTTGCTCGGACCGAACGGCGCCGGCAAGACCACTTTGCTCAACACCTTTGCCGGGCTGCGCTTGCCTGCGGCGGGCAGTCTTCGGCTTGGGGGGCGCCTTGGGTCAGAGTGGGACCGAACCGCACTGGCCCGTTTCCGCGGCCTGCTCGCACAGAGTCGTCCGGAACTGTTCTCGTCGTCGGTGCTCGAGAGCGTGCTGGTAGGGCGTCATCCGCATCTTGGGCGCTGGGGCTGGGAGGGCGAGAACGATAAGCAGATCGCACTCGATGCCTTGCGCGAGGTCGGGCTTTCGGGCTTTGAGGCGCGCGATGTGCTGACGCTGTCAGGTGGTGAGCGCCAACGCGTTGCGATTGCCGCCCTGCTGGTACAGGCCCCGCGCTTGCTGTTGCTGGACGAGCCGACCAATCATCTCGACCTGCATTATCAGATTGCGGTGCTGGAGCTTTTTCGCCGCCAACTCGCGGATGGCCGTGCGGCGGTCATGGTATTGCATGACATCAATCTGGCCTCGCGTTATGCAGATCATGTAATCCTCTTCGACGGACGCGGTAATGTGCTCGCGGGTGCGAGTGAGGAGGTATTGCGCGAGGACTGCCTGAGCCACGCGTTTGCTCACCCCATCGTTCGTATCGAACAAGGCGGTCGTACGCTGTTCATGCCCCGGTGAATTCTTGCGCGCAGCGGCTCGGTCGTACTTGACCGAAGCCGCGCTTCTCGTCGCTGGCGCGCAAATTTGAATCCAACCAGAAGCGCGGCGAACGTCCTATTTGGCTGCGGACTGAGCGGGTGGGCTCACGCTGAGCTGCTCACGGAACTGGGCGAGCGACTTCTCGCCGATTCCCGGTACCTTGACGAGTTCGTCGAGCGAGGCGAATGCGCCATTTTCACTGCGGTACTGGACGATTGCATTGGCCTTGACCGGCCCGATTCCCTTCACTTGCTCGAGTTGCTCGACAGTGGCAGTGTTGATGTCGACCTCCGCTGCGAATGCGGCGAGAGGGGCCAGGGCGAGTGCGAGGACGATGCTGCGAATGAATCTGAACATGGCGAGGTCTCCTTCGTTTGTATGCCAATTGGCAAATGGAGTCTGTCACATGCCCGGAATGGATATCAACGAAGAATGCCACGTGATTCTGTTAAATCTCGTGGCATTTTTGGCTGCGCCTGATTGTCCGACGATAGGTTTAGTCGGTCGTCAGGCGAAGATGCGCGGGGACGGGGTCAGCGATTGCCGTTCTTGGCCGAGAACAGTGCGGCGCGTGGTCCGTTGTTGCGACTGCCTCTATTGTCGGTCCGGCGACCCTCCTGGGGACGGGGGCGATTGCCGTCAATATCGATGCGGTTGCCGTTTGCCTCGACCCGATTCGTAGGCATGCGGTTACCGTCAACGTCTGGCTTGCTTGGGGCGATCCGGTTGCCGTCCGCCACATTGCCCGATGCCTTGCGCGGAGCACGTGGGTTGTGGGTGGGTGCGTGGGTGGCCGCGGCGCGCGGACGGCCCTCGCCCGGGCTGCGGTTTCTGCCGGAACGTGCGGGCGGATTCGATCGCGGTCCTGCGTCGGCACGCAGGGGCGGGCGTTCAGCGGGGTCGTTCGCAGCTTCGCTGGCCGATGGGGTGAAACCTTCTGCCTGGACACGCTCGATCCGCCGCCGGATCAGGCGCTCGATTGCGGCGAGTGAGCGCAACTCTTCGTCGTCCACCAGCGAGATGGCGCTGCCTTCACTGCCGGCGCGGCCAGTGCGGCCGATACGGTGAACATAATCTTCGGGAACGTTAGGCAGTTCGAAATTCACCACATGCGGCAGCTGATCGATGTCGAGGCCGCGCGCGGCAATGTCGGTGGCCACCAGCACAGGCAGCGAACCGTCCTTGAACTGGGCCAGAGCGCGGGTGCGAGCCGCCTGACTCTTGTTGCCGTGAATCGCGGCAGCACCGATATCGTGTTTGCCCAGGTACTCGGCCAGCTTGTTTGCGCCATGCTTGGTGCGGGTGAACACCAGCACCTGATGCCAGTCGTTGCTGCGCACCAGGTGCGCCAGCAGTTCGCGTTTGTGCTTCTGGGCAATCGTATAGACCGCCTGCGAGACCAGCTCGGAAGCGGTGTTGCGCGGTGCGACCTCGACGCATCCGGGGTTCTTCAGCAGGCCGTTGGCAAGCTCCCTGATCTCGTCCGAGAACGTGGCCGAAAACAGCAGATTCTGCCGCTCCCGAGGCAGGATCGCGAGGATCTTCTTGATGTCGCGAATGAAGCCCATGTCGAGCATGCGGTCGGCTTCATCCAGCACCAGGATCTCCACACCGGAGAGGTCGACCGTCTTCTGGCCAACATGGTCGAGCAGCCGCCCCGGGGTTGCAACCAGTATGTCCAGCCGCTTTTTGAGCGCCTGGTACTGGGGATTGATATTCACCCCGCCGAACATCACCAGCGAGGTCAGCGGCAGGTATTTGCCATAGGTTTCGACTGATTCGCAAACCTGGGCCGCGAGTTCGCGGGTCGGTGTGAGAATGAGGCAGCGCGGCCGGCCCATGCGGACGGGGCCGGGTTTGCCCGCAGCCAGCAGGTGCAGCACCGGCAGGGTGAAGCCGGCGGTCTTGCCAGTCCCGGTCTGTGCGGCGGCCAACAGGTCACCGCCTGCGAGCACCAGCGGAATCGCTTTGGCCTGAATCGGGGTGGGTATGGTGTAGCCGGTTTCGCTCACTGCACGCAAGAGCGGTTCGGCCAGCCCGAGGCTGGCGAAATCATTTATTTGGGTCATGCTTTGAAACTCCAGCGACGGCCTGTCTCCCAAAACGGAGACACCAATCGAGGCTGGCGGGGAAAAAGACCTGAGTGGTCGAATGAAGGTCGTTACCGATTGGTCGGGCGCACGATGAGCCCGGATTGTACGTACTTTTTTGCGCAGCGCAGCAATGAATACGCAATTTTTTGTGCGGGTGTAGCGCGCATTGCAAGATCTGGCGTTGTGAGCTGGGACAGGCCGGTTGCAGGGGGTTAGCACAATTCTGGGAAAGACGCAATGAAGTGGCCCGGTTGCCTTCAGCATCCATTTGTTTAAACTAGGGTTTCCTGATCGGCGGACGCGAGGCACAAATGAGTGATGCTGCTTCAATCCTGGCTTCGCGACGCGAACAGCTGGTCGTTCTGCTGACGCGCCGTGCGGTGTTGGGACTGTTGTCCTTCATTGTGGTGGCGGCTGCATTCGGTATGTGCACATGGTGGTATCTTGCTGCCGGGGCAAATGCCGTGGTTGCGCGCGATCCTGTGCTGTTCGTGACGTTTCTTGTCCTGGGCTGCATCATGGCGACACTGGGCATCGGCTTGTTGCGGGTGCTGTGGTCCGTTGCGCCCATGCCGGATGGAGTGCGCCTGCCACCGCTTGCGGCTGGCGCTCTGCACGACAAGGTCGGGCAAATGAGTGCGCATTTTGGCGGTGTCGGTGTCGATGCGGTGTGGATTACGGGTGACATGAATGCCGCTGTGATCCAGCGCCCGCGCTGGGGACTGGTGGGCCGTATGCAGACCCACCTCCTGATCGGGCTGCCTCTCGCGCACAGCATTTCACCGCAACAGTTTTCGGCGGTTCTGGCGCATGAATTCGGGCATCTTTCGCTTCAGCGAACCGGTGCGGCCTCTTGGGCGAGGCATATCGTCGCCTGGTGGTTCAGGGTTTCGGATGGTCTGGTTGACCAGCTGCCATGCACTGCGGCGATCATCGACCGGTGGACGCGCGCTGACCTTGTGCGTGCCATCGAGTTGGCGCATGTCGACGAATTCGAGGCCGACGCGGCGGCGACGCGGCGGGTCGGTGTCGAGACGGTTGCGAACACGTTGCTTGAAGTCGCGCTCAAGGAGCGATTTTTGTTCGAGGACTACTGGTGCAAGGTATTGCAGCAGTCAATGGTGCGTCCAAGACCCTTGATTCGCCCCTATCGCGAGATGGCACTTGGAATGTCGGCGGGATTCCGGGCCCCCGCGAGTGCGGCCTCGGTGATGAGCAGTCTTTACGATGAAAGCAGTGATTGCGCCGACCCCTTGCACCCGACCGTTTGGGAGCGGCTGGAAGCGCTCGGAATGTCGGTAGATTGTCTGGAGACAGTGAGCAGTGATGGGGACACGGTAGCCAATCGCTTGCTCAAACCCTTGTTGCCGTCCTTGTCGCTTGTTTTCGATCGTGCCTGGTGGCTTGGCACGCGCGACAAGTGGATTCGCAGCCATCGAATCGCTTTACGAAGCCGGCGCGCCAGGGGGATCGCCAAGTAGGTTCGGTTTCTGATCTTCTGCACCATCATCTATCGGGCGCAATCGCGCGGGCTAAGGCGAATGACGTCCCGCCCTTACTCGGCTATTCAAAATCTGGGTTCTCGGGCTCATGCCAAAGTTCATCCGGGATTGTTGAGCTGGGTGTCAGACGCTTGAGGCCGAGAAAGACGACTCAGCGGCGAGCGTTGTCATGAAGTCGCGTCTTCGCGCATTTGCGAAAAGCATTGTGCGATTGGTGCGTGCGACGGCCGGTGCCGTCAGCAGCCCTTGAAATTCGGGCTGCGCTTTTCCGAGAAGGCCGAAAGCCCCTCTGTGTAGTCATCGGTGGCCAGAAACGCGAAGGCGTTTCGCTTGTCATCATCGCTGAGTGGGCGGCCATCCATGAGTCGTTTTACCCAGTGTTTGTGCCATTTCGCGACCAGTGGTGCG
>JAEUNS010000185.1 GCA_016790005.1 Zoogloeaceae bacterium | reverse complement strand
AACCTGCCGCTGCCAAGCTCGGCAGACGATGGTCTTGATTGGGGCGGTAGCACGTATTCGACGAACGAGAAAGCAGCTGGTCTCCGTTGTGTAGGCGCCAACAGCAGCTTACTGCCTGACTGCTGACCGATATCGAGTGATCTGGCAATGGCAGCAAAGGTTTAGGTTTGTTTGACGTCTGCCCCTCACGTAACGCGGCTGGATGACGCGAGAGCGCCTGCGGGCAGACGTCAAACAAACCTCCAGGGACGAAACCGCGGAATGCTGCGGCGAGGATTGGACGGGATGCGGCCTATGGGGATTTGACGTCAGCCGCTGTTCGTGGGTTGACCGATGATTGGCCCGTCGAACCATCGGCAACGCACAGGTCGACACCGACGGCCGTCATTGGCGCCACGATCACACGTGCCAGAGGCGGCGAATTTTGGCGATACGGCATCGAGCAACAGCGGGCCGCCCTCGGCGCCGGGAACTCGGGTGCCGATGCTGTCGTGTGACGAGCGAACTGCAGGCGGCGCATCATGGCGGAGCGCGAATGGGTTGTCGACGCATCATGATCTCGACGACAAGCATGGCGCCGCCACAGCAGCGACAGACGAAGGTCGGCGGTGGCGTTACGGCGCTTTCGTTGTCGACCGGTTCGGGTTGCGGCACATCGAGCAAGGCGCGCGCCGTGGCCAGATTCTGCTGTCGTCCGGCATTGGCCAGCAGTCCGTAATGACGGAGGCGGTGGAAGCCCGTTGGCAACACATGCAGCAGGAAGCGCCGCATGAACTCGTCGGCGGCGAGCGTCATGGTCTTGTCACGGGTGCGCCCCTTGGCCCGGTAGTCCTTCCATCGAAAGGACACGCCATTCTCATTCATTACCACCAATCGCCGGTTCGAGATGGCCACCCGGTGGGTGTAGCGGGAGAGGTAGGCCAATACAGCCTCGGGACCGGCGAACGGACGTTTGGCATACACCACCCACTCGCACCTGCGCAGTGGCACCAACCACCGGCCGAACGCGCCAGCATCGGCCAGCGGCTCGTGCTCGCCGAAGAAATGCAGCTGGCCGGCACGATACAGCTTCTCGAGTTCCTCGATGAAGCGCCGACGGAACAAGCGCGACAACACGCGCACCGGCAGGAAGAACCCGCGTCGGCAAGCGACCCAACGCTTCCCATCTGGAGAAACGCCACCGCCAGGGACGATGCCATGCACGTGGGGATGATGCGTCAATGCCGAACCCCATGTGTGCAGTACCAAGGTGGCGCCGATCTGAGCGCCGAGGTGTTTCGGATCGCGGGCGATGGTCGTCAGCGTTTCCGCTGCGACGTCGAACAACAGCCGGTAGATTACGGCCTTGTTGGTGTAGGCGATGGCGCTGATTGCTTCGGGCAACGTGAAGACGACATGGTAATACTCGACGGGCAGCAGATCGGCCTGTCGGGCATCAAGCCATTGTTGAGCGGCACGCGCCTGGCACTTCGGGCAATGTCGATTGCGGCAGGAGTTGTAGCTGATCTCCTCATGCCCGCAGTCATTGCAACGCAACGCGTGTCCGCCCAGCGCCGCGGTACGGCACTGTTCGATGGCCGACATGACCTTGAGCTGACCGAGACTCAGGTGGCCTGACTGCTTTGCTCGCCACACAGGGCCATGGGTGCGGAAGATGTCGGCGACCTCCAGGGCAGGCCGCCCCATGGCGGCGCTATGGGGCGTTCAGCCTCTCCAACGGGCTGACGACCTCGCGCAGGATGTCGGTGGCGACCTGTGCATACAGGGCGGTTGTTTCCA
>JAEUNS010000082.1 GCA_016790005.1 Zoogloeaceae bacterium | reverse complement strand
CCGGCGATCCGGCACGCTGAACCCTGACGCCCCAAACGACAACCCACACAACAAAGACAACGCGCCCCCAGCCCCAAAGGAGACCCCGTGAGTACCTCGCGCAACACCAAGATCGTCGCCACCCTCGGCCCCGCCAGTTCGACCACCGCCACCATTCGCGCACTCAACCAGGCGGGGGCCGACGTGTTCCGGCTCAACTTCAGCCATGGCACGCATGCCGACCATGCCGCCCGCGCCGAGCAGATCAGACTGATCGCGGCCGAGACCGGCCGGCCGATCGGCATACTCGCCGACCTGCAGGGCCCCAAGCTGCGCATCGGCACCTTTGCCGACGGATCCGTGGCGATCAAGCGCGGCGAGCGGATTCGCTTCGACTCTGATCCGACCCCGGGCGACCGCAATCGGGTCTGTCTGCCCCACCCCGAGATCATCGCGGCCTCCAAGGCTGGCGATGAACTCCTGCTCGACGACGGGCGCATCCGCCTGCAGGTCGAGGCAGCGCATGCCGATTCACTCGATCTGGTCGCGATGAACGATGGCACGCTGTCCAACCGCAAGGGCGTGAACGTGCCTTCGGCTACCCTGGAGTTGTCCCCGCTCACGCCGAAAGACCTGGCCGACCTCGATTTTGCGCTGTCGCTGGGGGTTGACTGGATCGCGCTGTCGTTCGTGCAGCGTGCCTCCGACGTGGCCCAGGCACAGGCGCTGATCGCCGGGCGGGCGGCCTTGATGGCCAAGATCGAGAAGCCGTCGGCGATCACCGACATCGAGGGCATCCTCGCGCTGGCCGACGGCATCATGGTGGCGCGCGGCGACCTCGGGGTGGAGATGCCGGCAGAAGAGGTACCCGGCCTGCAGAAGAAGCTGGTGCGCCTCGCGCGCGCCGCCGGCAAGCCGGTGGTGGTTGCGACCCAGATGCTCGAATCGATGGTGTCTGCCCCCGCGCCCACCCGCGCCGAAGCCTCGGACGTCGCCACCGCGGTGTTCGACGGTGCCGACGCGGTGATGCTCTCGGCGGAATCGGCGTCGGGCCAGTATCCGCTCGAGGCGGTCGAGATGATGGCCCGCATCATCACCCGCACCGAGGCCGACCCGCTGCACCGCCAGTACATCGAGACGGTTTCGACCAACATGCAGGCAAGCGGCACCGATGCGATCGGCACCGCAATTCGCAGCATCACCGCGATGATGCCGGTATGCGCCACGGTGGCCTTCACCGCCTCGGGCGCCACCGCCTTGCGCATCGCGCATCAGCGCCCGCAATCGTCGATCGTGTGCCTGACCCCGTCGGAGCGGGTTGCCGGTCGGCTCACCGTGGCCTGGGGCATCAGGCCGAGGGTATCGAACGCCACCGGCACGGTCGAGGAGATGGTCGATGCCGCGGTCGCGAGCTGCCGCAGCGATGACCTGATTCGCGCCGGCGAAGCGGTCATCGTCACTGCCGGTGTGCCTTTCGGTACCCCGGGCACCACCAACCTGCTGCGCCTGGCCTGGCCGACCCCCGTCGCCGCCTGAAGCCCACCCAAAGGTCAATCAAGGAAACCCCCATCATGGATACCAAAGCCAAACCGAACCCGATGCAGGAACGCCTGCGAAGCCTCTTTCCCGCCGAGGGCGAGATCCCAGAAGACTGCAGGGTGCTCTCACCGCTGCACCAGCGCTCGATTCTGTTGAACGGTGAAATGCAGATCTGGAAGGGCGACACCCGCGCGGTGTTTTCACCGATGCGGGTACGCGGGGCCGACGGCACGCTCGCCCCGGTCGAGCTCGGCAGCTTTCCGGTAACCGGCACCGAAGAGGCCGATGCCGCGATCGCCGCCGCCTGGAAGGCCTATGACAACGGCCGCGGCCAGTGGCCCACGATGTCGGTCGCCGACCGGATCGCCTGCGTCGAGAACTTCACCAACCAGATCGTGACCCGCCGGCGCGAGATCGTGAACCTGATCATGTGGGAGATCGGCAAGAGCCTCGCCGACTCCGAGAAGGAATTCGACCGCACCATCGACTACATCAAGGCGACGATCGCCGAGCTCAAGAGCCTCGACAACGCCAACTCGCGCTTCCAGATCGTCGACGGCACGATCGCCCAGATCCGCCGCTCGCCACTCGGCATCGTGCTGTGCATGGGCCCCTACAACTATCCGATGAACGAGACCTTCTGCACCCTGATCCCGGCGCTGATCATGGGCAACGTGGTGTTGTTCAAGCCGCCGCGCTTCGGCGTGCTGCTCTACTACCCGATGCTCGAGGCCTTCCGCAGCGCCTTCCCGCCGGGGGCGATCAACATCGTCTACGGCCAGGGCAGCGTGGTGGTGCCGCACATCATGGCCTCGGGCAAGGTCAATGTGCTGGCGCTGATCGGCACCAGCAAGGTAGCCGACCAGTTGAAGAAGGCCCACCCCAAGACCAACCGCCTGCGCGCGGTGCTGGGGCTCGAGGCCAAGAACGCGGCGATCATCCTGCCCGATGCCGACATCGAGCTGACCGTCAAGGAATGCATCGCCGGCAGCCTGTCGTTCAATGGCCAGCGCTGCACTGCGCTCAAGATGATCCTGGTTCACCAGGCGATTGCCGACCAGTTTCTGCGCCGTTTCAGCGAGGAACTCGCGAAGCTGAAGATCGGCATGCCGTGGGAAAAGGGCGTGATGATCACCCCCCTGCCCGAGATGCAGAAGGTCGACTACATGAACGAGTGCATTGCCGATGCCCAGGCCAAGGGTGCCAGGGTGCTCAACAGCGATGGCGGCACCGCGGTCGAGACATTGTTCTACCCGGCCGTCGTGTTCCCGGTGCGCGAAGGGATGAAACTCTACCGCGAAGAGCAGTTCGGCCCGGTGATTCCGGTGGCGCCGTTCGAGGACATCGAGACCGCGCTCGACTATGTGATCAGCTCCGACCATGGGCAGCAGGTCAGCGTGTTCGGCTCCAACCCGGATCAGATCGCCCAGCTCGTAGATCCGCTGGTGAACCAGGTCTGCCGGGTGAACATCAACTGCCAGTGCCAGCGCAGCCCGGATGTGTTTCCGTTCGCCGGGCGCAAAGACTCGGCCGAGGGCACGCTGTCGGTACATGACGCGCTGCGCTCGTTCTCGATCCGCACCATGGTGGCGGCCAAGCAGACCGAGGCGAGCAAGAAGCTGCTCGACAGCATCGTGCTCGGCAACAAGAGCAACTTCGTCAATACACGTTTCATTCTCTAGACCAAAAAGAAGCCGCGAATCGATGCAGCCCGCGCGCCAGCAAGGCGCGCCGGGCGTGGGCGGTTGTCGCCCCCGCATTCGCAACGCGCCACAAAAAATGCCTCAGCAACCCGCAAAGGAGATCCAAACCATGAACGAAATCGTCACCGTCGAAGGCCTCGAGATTCTCGACTCCCGCGGCAACCCCACCCTGCAGGCCACCGTGCGCCTCGCCTCCGGCCATAGCGGTCGCGCCGCGGTGCCGTCCGGCGCATCGACCGGCACGCGCGAAGCGCTCGAGCTGCGTGACGGCGACCCCGCACGCTATGGCGGCAAGGGCGTGCTGAAGGCGCTCGGCCATATCGACGGCCCGATCGCAGCGGCCCTGAAGGGCCACGATGCCCGCGACCAGGCCGCGATCGACCGCCTGCTGTGCGAGCTCGACGGCAGCCCCGACAAGTCCCACCTGGGCGCCAACGCGATCCTTGCGGTGTCGATGGCCACGGCGCATGCCGGTGCAGCGGCGCGCGAACTCCCGCTCTATCGTCACCTGGGCAATCCCGGCCGCGACTTCATGCTGCCGGTGCCGCTGATGAATGTGATGAACGGCGGCGCCCATGCCAACAACAGCCTAGACATCCAGGAATGCATGATCGTGCCGCACGGCTTCGCGCGCTTCAGCGATGCACTGCGTGCCGGCGTCGGGGTGTTCCATGCGCTGCGCGCGCTGCTCGACAAGCAGGGCTTTCCGACCTCGGTCGGCGATGAGGGCGGCTTTGCGCCTAACGTGGCCGGCACCCGCCAGGCACTCGACCTGATTCTCGAGGCGATCGAGCGCGCCGGCTACCGGGCCGGAAGCGAGATTTCACTCGCGCTCGATTGCGCCGCATCGGAGTTTCATCACGACGAAAAATACCGCCTCGCCGGCGAAGACGCCGAGTATGGTCGTGCCGAGTTCGTCGGCTATCTCGCAGATCTGGTCAACGACTACCCGATCATCAGCATCGAGGACGGAATGGCCGAGGACGACTGGACCGGCTGGGGCCAGCTCACCGACCGCCTCGGGCGGCGGGTGCAGCTGGTCGGCGACGACCTGTTCGTGACCAACACCGAGATACTCGCCGCGGGCATCGGCAAAGGCATTGCCAATTCGATACTGATCAAGCCCAACCAGATCGGCACCCTCAGCGAAACCCTGGCTGCAAT
>JAEUNS010000064.1 GCA_016790005.1 Zoogloeaceae bacterium | reverse complement strand
GCCAGGCGGTCGAGCGGATAGGAGTTGAAGCTGTTCTTGACCCGCTCGAGGGCCTCGATGAGATTTTCGTCGCCGATCGCATAGCCGACTCGCAAGCCGGCGAGCGAGCGTGACTTCGAAAAGGTGTGCACGACCAGGAGGTTCGGATAGCGCTGCACCAGCCCGACCGCGCTCTGCGCCCCGAAGTCGACATAGGCCTCGTCGACCACGACGACACAGTCGGGGTTGTTGGCCACGATCCGCTCAACGTCCGAAAGCGGCATTGCGCATCCGGTCGGCGCGTTCGGGTTGGCGAAGATGATGGCCCCCGCCCGTGCGCCATGACCGGGAAAGTAGTCCTCGGCCACGATGCGGTAGTCGTAGTCGAGGGGTATGGTCTTGTAGGCGATCTTGTACAGGCCGCAATACACCGGATAGAAACTGTAGGTGATGTCCGGAAACCACAGCGGTCGCTCATGGCGCAGCAGCGCCTGAAAGATGTGCGCCAGCACTTCGTCCGAACCGTTGCCGACGAATACATTGCTCGCTGTCACACCGAACCTGGCTGCGAGCACTTGCTTGAGCCTGTCTGCGTTCGGGTCGGGATACAGGCGCAGGGTGTCTCCCGTTTCGGCCCGGATCGCCGCAATGGCCAAGGGCGAGGGGCCGTAGGGGTGCTCGTTGGTGTTCAGCTTCACCAACTTGTCGAGCTTGGGCTGTTCGCCCGGGACATAAGGCATCAGCGCGTCGATGCCCTCACTCCAGAATCTACTCATCTGAGACCTTGAAACCAGCGAAGTTTGGTTGGGTTCGGGGCTTTGAAACTGCGGAAAACCGAAGGATTTGTGGCCGCTTGACCTGTCGATGTTATCATGGGGCCAGAAATTTCAGCGCAACAGCTTCTTCACCAAGCCCGAACAGTCATGCGTCAAGCAGAAGTCACTCGAGACACACTCGAGACCCGCATCAGCGTCTCCCTCGACCTCGATGGAACCGGGAAGTCCAGTCTCGCGACCGGCGTACCGTTTTTTGATCACATGCTCGACCAGATCGCCCGCCATGGCGCAATCGATTTGACGATCACGGCGACGGGCGACACCCATATCGACGACCATCACACGGTCGAGGATGTCGGCATCACGCTGGGTCAGGCCTTTGCCAAGGCGCTTGGCGACAAGAAAGGCATTCGCCGCTACGGCCACGCGTACGTGCCTCTCGACGAGGCTTTATCGCGGGTGGTGGTCGATTTTTCAGGTCGGCCAGGGCTGCATTATTTCGTCGACTACACCCGTGCGCGCATCGGCAACTTCGATGTCGATCTCGCACGGGAGTTTTTCCAGGGTTTTGTCAATCATGCCGGCGTGACGCTGCATATAGACAACCTGCGCGGCGACAATGCCCATCACCAGTGCGAGACCATATTCAAGGCACTCGGCCGGGCTTTGCGGATGGCTGCAGAACGTGATGAACGGGTTGCCGGCACGATTCCGTCTACCAAGGGCGCGCTCTGAGCACTTGCCGTTCAAACTCCGCGGATATATTCGCGTTTCGCCATCATTGAGAGTTTTTCAGCATGACCTCTGTTGCCGTCGTTGACTATGGAATGGGCAACCTACGCTCGGTTTGCAAGGCCATCGAGCATGTGGCACCAGGAAAATCGGTCGTGATCACCTCCGATCCCGATGTGGTCGCAAGGGCAGAGCGGGTGGTCTTTCCAGGTCAGGGGGCGATGCCGGACTGCATGCGCGAGCTAGATGCCCGGGGTCTGCGTGAGGCGGTCGTGCAGGCCGCCGCAAGCAGGCCGTTTCTGGGAATCTGTATCGGGCAGCAAATGCTGTTCGAGCACAGTGAGGAAGGCAACGTGCCAGGTATTGGCATTTTGCCTGGCGAGGTCGTGCGTTTCCCGGGCCGTGGCGCGATGGTCGGCGCCGATGGCTGCCATCTCAAAGTTCCGCATATGGGCTGGAACGAGGTGATTGCCCGCAATCAGCACCCCTTGTGGCGCGGCATTGCGCCTGCCAGTCGCTTTTACTTCGTGCACAGCTACTATGTAGTGCCGGCAGTTGCTGCCGACATTGCCGCTGACACCGACTACGGTCTGCGGTTTACCAGCGCGGTGGCAAGGGATAATATCTTTGCGGTTCAGTTCCACCCTGAAAAAAGCGCGCAGGCAGGCTTGATGCTGCTTGAAAATTTCGTTGGCTGGAAGCCCTGAGCGGCTTCCGGTCTGCCGTTGTTACCCTCTCAATGTTCCCACGCCCCGTATGTTGCTGATTCCCGCCATCGACCTCAAGGACGGCTTCTGCGTTCGCCTGAAACAAGGTGAAATGGAAGATGCCACGGTCTTCTCCGAACAGCCGGCCGCCATGGCGCGCCACTGGCTAGATCAGGGCGCGAGACGTATCCATCTTGTCGATCTGAATGGTGCATTCGCGGGCAAGCCGAAGAACGAGGCGGCCATCCGTGCAATCGTCGACGAGCTGGGGGCCGACATTCCGGTGCAGCTTGGCGGCGGCATTCGTGATCTCGACACGATCGAAACCTATCTCGACAACGGTATCACCTATGTGATCATTGGGACTGCTGCGGTCAAGAATCCGGGTTTCCTGCATGATGCATGCTCGGCCTTTCCCGGCCACATCATCGTCGGACTCGATGCCAAGGATGGTAAGGTCGCGACCGATGGCTGGTCTAAGATGACCGGCCACGACGTGGTCGACCTTGCGCGCAAGTATGAAGATTACGGGGTCGAGGCGGTCATCTACACCGACATCGGTCGTGACGGCATGCTCTCAGGGGTGAATGTCGAGGCCACCGTGCGCCTGGCCCAAGCCTTGCGCATTCCCGTGATCGCCAGTGGTGGCATCGCTGCGATGGCCGATATCGAAGCGCTGTGTGCGGTCGAAGACGAGGGCGTGATGGGGGCGATCACCGGCCGGGCGATCTATGAAGGCACGCTCGATTTTGCCGCGGCCCAGGCACGTGCCGACGCACTCAACGGGGGGCCGGCCTGATGCTCGCCAAGCGCATCATTCCGTGTCTCGACGTCAGTGCCGGGCGGGTCGTCAAGGGTGTGAATTTCGTCGAACTGCGCGATGCCGGTGACCCGGTAGAAATCGCGCGCCGCTACGACGAACAGGGTGCCGACGAACTCACCTTCCTCGACATCACGGCAAGCTCGGACGATCGGGCGATCATCTTGCATGTGGTCGAGCAGGTGGCCGAGCAGGTCTTCATTCCGCTGACCGTCGGTGGTGGCGTGCGCACGGTCGGCGATGTGCGCAGACTGCTAAATGCCGGCGCCGACAAGGTCAGCATCAACACCGCAGCGGTGAATAATCCGCAGGTGGTGGCCGATGCCGCGAACAAGGTTGGCAGCCAGTGTATTGTGGTTGCAATAGACGCCAAGCAAACTGCACCCGGTAAATGGCAGGTGTTCACCCATGGCGGGCGCAACAACACCGGGCTGGATGCGGTCGAATGGGCAGTAAGGGTCGCCGAGCTTGGCGCGGGTGAGATCCTGCTGACCAGCATGGACAGGGATGGAACCCGCAGTGGTTTTGATCTGGCCCTTACCCGTGCGGTATCGGATGCCGTGCCCATTCCGGTGATCGCCAGCGGTGGCGTAGGCTCGCTTGAGCACTTGGCCGAAGGTGTTTCCGAGGGGCGTGCAGATGCGGTACTCGCTGCGAGCATCTTCCACTTTGGAGAGCATACGGTGCGGGAGGCCAAGGAACTGATGCGAAGCCGCGGCATCGAGGTGAGATTATGAGTGCACCGGCCCGTTGGTTGAACGACATTCGCTGGGATGACCAGGGTCTGGTGCCGGTGATCGTGCAGGAGGCGGATTCTTCCGACGTGCTGATGTTCGCCTGGATGAACCGCGAGGCGTTGCTGAGAACCGCCGAGATCGGCGAGGCCGTGTTCTGGTCGCGTTCGCGTCGCAAGTTGTGGCACAAGGGCGAGGAGTCGGGCCATGTGCAGAAGGTATTGGAGATCCGCACCGATTGCGATAACGATGTGATCCTGCTGAAGGTCGAGCAGGCCGGCGGCATAGCTTGCCACACCGGCCGCCACAGTTGCTTCTTTCAGCGTCACCTCGATGACGGAACGTGGCAGATCACAGACCCCGTTTTGAAGGACCCTGAGGATATCTACAAATGATCGACATTGAAGTGCTGCACCGGGTATCGAAAACACTGGCAGAACGCAAGGCCGCGGACCCCGATTCGTCCTATGTATCGAGTCTGTATGCCAAGGGTACCGACGCGATCTGCAAGAAGGTCGCAGAAGAAGCGGCCGAGGTCATCATGGCCGCGAAGGACAAGGATATTCTCCATGTGGTCTGGGAGGTCACCGACCTGTGGTTTCATTCGCTGGTGTTGATGCACCATTTTGGTCTTTCGGTGGACGATGTGCTGGCCGAGTTCCGGCGCCGCGAAGGCGTTTCCGGCATCGACGAAAAGAAGTCCCGTCAGGAAAAGTGAGACGGGAATGAGCGACTGCCTGTTTTGCCGCATAGTCCGGGGTGAGATTCCGGCAAGGAAGATTCACGAAGACGATCATGTGCTCGCGTTTCACGACATCAATCCGGTTGCACCGGTGCATTTTCTAGTGATTCCGAAAATGCACATTACGTCGATGGCGGCGCTGGGCGAGGAACACGGCGAAGTCATGGGTAAGGTCATGACCGTCGCGGCCCGCCTCGCAGCCGAGCAGGGGTGCGTTGACGGGTTTCGCACCATTATCAACACCGGGCGGGTCGGGCGGCAGGAGGTGTATCATCTGCACGTTCATGTACTGGGCGGCACCGAAGTGCTCCCGGCCATGCTGAAGCGTTAAGGAGAATGTAATGGGTTCATTCAGTATCTGGCACTGGCTCATCGTGCTGGTGATCGTCATGCTGGTTTTCGGTACCAAGAAGCTGCGTAATGTCGGCCAGGATCTGGGCGGTGCGGTCAAGGGTTTCAAGGAAGGCATGAAGGAAGCCGAATCTTCCGACTCGACCGAAACAAAGAAGGTCGAGAGCGACAAGGTCATCGATGCCGAGGTTCGCGAGAAAACCGACAAGATCAACTCCTGATTCGTGGTGCCCCCGGTTTGCAACGGGGGCTTCTCTTCTTCTCGAATTTTCTCCGAACGACGCACGTCAACGCCGGTCTGCGCCGGATGGTCCGCTTCCATGTTTGATTTCAGCTTTTCGGAGCTCATCGCAATCGGGCTTGTAGCCTTGATCGTGATCGGCCCGCAACGTCTGCCCAAAGTGGCCCGCACTGCCGGACACTTTCTCGGTCGATTGCAGCGCTATGTTTCAGACGTCAAGTCAGACATCCAGCGCGAGATGCAACTCGAGGATCTCAAAAAGATGCAGCAGGACGTCGAAAGGCAGGCACGTGAGCTCGAAGAGTCGATGCGGGTGCAGGTTGCGAGCGTCGAGGTCGATTTGGGCAAGACGGTCGGCGAGGTCAAGTCTTCGCTGGCCGTTGCGCCCGAAGCGGCAGCTCCGGTTGTCGATTTATCACCGCCATTGAGCGCTTCGGCTGAGCCTCTGCCGACCGCTGCAGCCGTGCCGGCCACTCCGCAATTGGCGCTGGGCCAGGAGGATGCGCAGCCTGCGCGGACACCGGTGGAAAAAGCATGAGCACGACGCAGGAAACCTTCATCTCGCATCTGGTCGAGTTGCGCGACCGAGTGCTGCGGGCCGTGATCGCCATCCTGGTTTTTTTCGTGATTCTCATGCCATGGGCCGGCGATCTTTATGATCTTCTCGCGCTTCCGATGATGAATACCCTGCCTGAAGGCACCAACATGATCGCCACCGGCGTGGTTACGCCGTTCTTCGTGCCGGTCAAGGTCACGTTGATGGTGTCTTTTTTGCTGGCGCTGCCCTATGTGCTTTATCAGGCGTGGGCCTTCATCGCGCCCGGGTTGTATTCGCATGAACGCAGGCTGGGCCTGCCGTTGGTGCTCGGCAGCACGCTCTTGTTCATTGCCGGAATGGCGTTTTGCTATTTTCTGGTCTTCGGCATGGTGTTCCAGTTCATCGCCGGTTTTGCGCCCAAGAGCATCGTGCCCGCGCCGGATATCGAGCAGTATCTGTCGTTCGTGATGACCATGTTCCTGGCCTTCGGAATGACGTTCGAAGTTCCGGTGGTAGTGATCCTGCTGGTCAAGGTCGGCGCCGTGACCGTGGACAAACTCAAGGAGGCACGTCCATATGTGATCGTCGGCGCATTCGTGATCGCTGCGATCGTGACGCCGCCGGATGTGATCTCGCAGTTCATGCTGGCCGTGCCGATGATCGTGCTCTACGAGGTGGGCGTGTTCATTGCCGGTATGCTCACCAAGCCGGGCTCGCAGGTGGTCACGGTTGACGACGAACAGGCCACTCGCGGCAACAAGCTCGACTGACTCGCTGGCCGGAAGTTTGGTGCAGCGGTTCTTTGCTATTTGAGTCCCGGCACTGGGCGGCGCCCTACTGCCACTTTCAGGTCGAGATCGGTGCCACCCCGGTAGACCATGAATACCGACTCCTGCCCGGGTGTGATCGCGGCAACCATCTTCAGCATCTCGGCCGCGCTGCGTACTCGCGTGCCGTTCAAGCGCACCAGTATGTCGCCCGGTTTGATTCCCGCCCGATCGGCCGGGCTGTCCCGTAGCACGCCGGAAATCAGCGCACCTTCGGTATTGTCGAGGCCGAACGAGGCTGCCAGTTCGAGCGTGAGTTCCTGAATCTCGACGCCGATCCAGCCGCGCGTCACCTCACCCGCCGAAACGATCTGCTCGAGCACATTGCGCGCTGTGCTCACCGGGATGGCGAAACCGATTCCGAGCGAGCCGCCCGAGCGCGAGTAGATGGCGGTATTGATGCCCACCAGGTTTCCGCTGCCATCCACCAGTGCGCCACCGGAGTTGCCCGGGTTGATCGCCGCATCGGTCTGGATGTAATTCTCGAAGGTGTTGATGCCCAGGCGCGAGCGATCCAGTGCTGAGACGATGCCCATCGTCACGGTCTGGCCAACGCCAAAGGGATTGCCGATGGCAAGTACCACGTCGCCCACGCGAAGATCTTCGCCGGCCGAGAAAGTGATCGCAGGCAGGCTTTCGGCGCTCTCGGTCTTTAGCACCGCAAGATCGCTCTCGGGATCGCGGCCCACCAGCTTGGCACGGAACTTTCGCCCGTCATTCAGGGCGACTTCGATCTCGTCGGCTGCTTCGATGACGTGGTTGTTGGTCAGAATCAAGCCGTCAGGGCTGACTATGACACCCGAGCCAAGGCCGGAAGGGGTCTGCTTGGATTCGCCATTGTCCGGACTACCGAAGAAACGCCGGAACAGCGGTTCGTCACGAAACGAGCGCCCCTGGCTACGAATGTCCTTGGTCGTGAATATATGCACCACCGCCGGCATCGAGCGCGCTGCGGCATCGGCGTAAGAGTCGCTCTTGGTGCCCGAACGCTCGGTTGAAGCCGGCAGAGCTTCGACCACCCTTATGATCGAGGCAACATTATTCACCTCAAGCCACTCCGGTTTGAGTGTCGTCAGCACGAACAGCACCGCCACACTGACGGTGACGGCCTGAGCAAACACGAGCCATAATCGACGCATGATTAAACCCGCCCATTGGGCGCTAACGATGATGGCCGCTCAGTTGCGGCGACATCGAACTGCAAATGAAGGGGAGCAGTATGCAACTCAAGGCGCTGAGCGCTCATCTCGATGAATTGCTTGAGCCGGCACGGTTCAAGGATTATTGCCCAAACGGTCTGCAAGTGGAAGGTCGTACCGAGGTTACCCGGGTGTTATGCGGTGTTACGGCTTGCCAGGCCTTGCTCGAGCACGCGGTGGTCGGACGGTTCGACGCAATCTTTGTCCATCATGGTTACTTCTGGCGTGGCGAAGACGGGCGTGTGACCGGTATTCGCAAGCGCCGCCTTGCCACGCTTCTCGCCAATGACATTTCGTTGCTGGCGTATCACCTGCCGCTCGATGCCCACCCCGAGCTGGGCAACAATGCCCAACTTGGCGCGCTGGCGGGCTGGGTTGGGGAGGGCCGGTTTGGTGATCAGTGCTTGGGCTGGATTGGACGGCCGCTAGCCGAACAGAGTGCGAGTCGTCTTGCTGGCGAACTCGAAGCCTGTCTGAACAAGCGACCCATGCTGATCGGAGATCCGGATCGTGTGGTTCGCAGGGTCGCGTGGTGTACCGGGGGGGCGCAGTCGTATTTTGACGAGGCAATCGAGGCAGGCGCAGATCTGTTCGTTTCGGGCGAGGTCTCGGAGCAGACGGCGCACCTCGCACGCGAGTCGGGTGTTCCATACATCGCTGCGGGCCATCATGCCACGGAGCGATATGGCGCGCGCGCGATCTCAGCCTATCTTGGCGAGCACCTGGGGCTCGAGGCGAAATTCGTCGACATCGACAATCCGGTCTGATGCCAGTCAGGCTGTTGGATCGGGCCGATATCGGCCGATCTGTTCCTCGAGAACGCCCGACAAGGTGAGAATTTCGTCAATGATCGAGATCGGGAAGCCCTCGCGCAGGCCGTCACGATTGTCTCGCAGGAGTTTTTCGAGGAAAGCCTGGCAGTCGCGGGTGCCCCAGCTCTTGGTGAGCATGTCGATCAGATGCGGCATCTGTTCGAGGGTCTGGACGTGTTTGCGCGCCTCATCGAAGTTGTCCCAGGTGACAGCCTTGACGTTGAAGGTCTTGTTGAGTTGGCGTGCGAGCGCGTCGAACTCCATGCGCATGCCTGCGAGGCGGTACACCTCCATCAGCTTCAGCCAGGGGGTCACTGCCTGACGAGGGTTCGAACGGATGAAGTCGGCCAGCGTTTCTGCCGCACCATGCACCCGGCCGAAGCTGATCATGATGTCGGCGAGCTCGACCGCCGAATCGTGTTCCTCCACCGGCTCGTCGGCCATCGTGACCGGGGGAAGGGTTTCGGCCTCGGGTGACGAGGTCTCAGTGCCCGTGTCGAAGTCCAGCGGCGCGACCGTCCTGGTCGTCTTTCGCGGTTCGTAAGCCTCGGCCTCGACGAAGGCAGTTCGCTCGCCCATCGTGGTGGGTGCTTCATCGGGCCAGGTCGAGGCCGCAATCTCGCTAGATTGATCCGGCCGCTCGGCTCGGCCTGCGTCACGCCGGCGCCTGATTGCCGTCAGCAAGGCTGCGAGCAATGCCAGACCTGCGAGCGTGGCCAGAATGATGTTCGTGCTTCCACCCGTCGCTGATCTCTCGCTGGCAGGCAGTTCGCGCGATGGAATTACATCGGGCGCTGCAGCGGGCGCCGCAGCGCGTCGCTCGGTGGCGGGCAGCGGTGCTGGCGCTGGCGCGGTGGCCTCAAGCTGCGCCTTGAGTGCTGCCTGCACTTCTTCCAGGCGGCGCAGGCGATCCATCAGTTCGAGCTGGGTCTTGATTGTTTGATCGATTGCCGCCACCAGGATCGCTTCACGCTCGGCCAGAGCGTCTTCGCGGTCGCCATCCGCAGCAGGCACGGGCACGGGCACAGCCTTCACGTCGGGCGCCTGATCTCCTTCAAGGATGAGTCGCCCCGCGGTCTGATTCGGGCCCCTGGGGACAGACTGAGGTGGCAGCGTTTTGGCCTTGGAGGGCTTTACAGGTGTTGCCGCGGGGGGCGTAGTCCGTTCGGTGTTGCGCTTTGTCTCGGCCACCGGGCGGGGGGCGATTGAGCGCGCGGCCTGTGTCGTTTCAGGCGTTCGGGCGGGCTGTGGCGCCGTGGTGGGCGCGGATCGGGCCAGTGGCGGTTCGAGGAACAGCGTGTATTCGCGTTGTAGTCTTGGGTTGCAGATGTTCAGGAGTGTGAGCTGAATGATGGGCTCGAAGGCGGGCTTGTTTCTTTGTACGATCAAGCGCGCATGCGGGCCGCTGCCCTGGACGCTGAGTTGCGCATTGCTGACGGCATCAAGACCCGGGGATCGTGCCGGCTTGCCGAATACCCTGATGCACTCGGTGATCTGTTCGGGTGTGTTGCCGGGTGAGCGCAATTCGATCAGCAGGGGTTCGCCCACGGCAGAAACCCGCACGACATCTCCGAGCAGGGATGCGTATGCCGAAGGCACGGGTGTCTGGATCAATGCTGCAGAGAGCAAACCCCAAACCAAAGCCTTTGCTCTCGGAGCCACACCAGTGATCAGCGTAACTTTCATTGATGAGAATTCGCTATTGGGTTGGGCGCCATTGTAATTAGTTATGTCTGCGAAGAGCGAGCTTAACAGCATTTTCCCTTCCCTCGAACCAACTACTTCACGGGTTTGTCATCGAGGTGCCGACTGATTTCTGCGCCTGTGCGGGTGTCGTTTTGTTGATGTTCTGGTGATCGCGCGTTGGTTTGGCGCTATCATTGCTGTACTCCCATACGTTACCGTACGCAAACAATGCCCTTATCCCAGCCAAAATCGCAGCGCCAGCGAGCGCATGTGCGCAAGATCGAAATCGAGGGCTATCGTCGCGACGACGGCCTACTCGAGCTCGAAGCGATGCTCGAGGACGTCAAGGATGCCGATTACCCGTTAGCCTCGGGAGTGCGCGCAGCCGGTGATCCGGTGCATAGAATGCATGTGCGCATAACCCTCGATGGCGAATTCAATATCGTCGATGCCGAAGCGAGTTCGGAGCGGGTGCCCTACCCGGGGGGGTGCGACACGATTGGGCCTGTCTATCGCTCGATCATCGGGCTCAACCTGGTGCGGGGGTTTCGCAGCACCGTCAGCGAGATGTTCGCCGACGTTCGCGGCTGTTCGCACATCACCGAGTTGCTGTTCAGCCTGCCCACCGCGGCCATTCAGACTTTTGCCACATTCCGGCGCGACAATGAGGAAAGTAGCGACAAGCCCTTTCAGCTCGATCGCTGCCACGCGCTGGAAACATCGTCCGACACGGTCGGGCGGTACTACCCCAAGTGGTACGTGAAGAGTGGCAAGCAATCATGAGTCCGATCCTGCGGGGTTGGCTACCGATCGCGTTTCGAGTGACGGCTCCGGAAGGGTGGCAATTGCGATCAAGAACCGATCGGCCGCGGTAGGAATACGGTTATAATTTCAAAGTCCTGGGATAGGCTGGCAAAGCTGGTTTTGTTCCAGGAGGGCTGGATAGCAGTATCACCCCGGGCAACGGCGGGCGTCGGTCGAGGGAGACGGCGCGGGTCGTGGAGTGGCACTCTTGAGCGTCCCATCAACCTGTTTGCGGCGAATACAGGCGCCGCAACTTCGATCGAAGGGCAACCATGAAGATTCATGAGTATCAGGCAAAGGAAGTTCTAAGAAAGTTCGGCGTCGTGACGCCGCGCGGCATCCACTGCACCAGCGTCGATGACGCAGTGAAGGCCGCACAAGAACTCGGCGGCAAGATCTGGGTGGTGAAGGCCCAGATTCACGCGGGCGGTCGCGGCAAGGGCGGTGGCGTGAAGGTGGCCAAGTCCCTGGATGAAGTGCGCCAGTACGCGTCCGATATTCTCGGCATGCAGTTGATCACCCACCAGACTGGGCTGGAAGGCCAGAAGGTGCGTAATCTGCTGATCGAGGAAGGCGCCGACATCCAGCACGAGTACTATGTGGCGGCCCTGACCGACCGTGCGACCCAGAAGGTTGCGATCATGGCGTCCTCCGAGGGCGGCATGGACATCGAGGAAGTCGCACACAAGACCCCCGAAAAAATCCTCAAGGTGTTCGTGGATCCGCTTGTCGGCCTGACCGACGCTCAGGCGACCGAACTCGCCAGCGGTATCGGCATGCCCGCCGGCTCGCTGGCCCAGGCGGTCGATGCGCTTAAGAAGCTCTACACCTGCTATATGGAAACCGATGCCTCGCTGGCTGAGATCAATCCGTTGATCCACCAAGGTGACGGCACGGTCAAGGCGCTCGACGCCAAGTTCAACTTCGATTCGAACGCGCTGTTCCGTCACCCTGAGATCGTTGCCTACCGCGATCTGGATGAAGAGGATGCCGACGAACTCGAGGCTTCCAAGTTCGACCTGGCCTACATCAGCCTCGACGGCAACATCGGCTGCTTGGTTAATGGTGCCGGTCTGGCCATGGCCACCATGGATACAATCAAGTTGTTCGGCGCCGAACCGGCCAACTTCCTCGACGTCGGCGGCGGTGCCACCGCCGAAAAGGTGACCGAGGCGTTCAAGATCATGCTCAAGAACACCAAGGTCAAGGGCATTCTGGTGAATATCTTCGGCGGCATCATGCGTTGCGACACGATCGCCACCGGTGTGGTCACCGCTGCGCGCGAAGTCAAACTCTCCGTTCCGCTGGTCGTCCGCATGAAGGGCACCAACGAAGACCTGGGCAAGAAGATACTTGCCGAATCGGGTCTGCCGATCATCGCCGCCGACACCATGGCGGATGCTGCCACCAAGATCGTGGCTGCGGTCAAATAAGGAGAGTCTGAATGTCCATCCTGATCAACAAAGATACCAAAGTCATCACCCAGGGCATCACCGGCAAGACCGGCCAGTTTCATACCGAGAAGTGCCAGGAATACGCCAACGGCAAGAACTGCTTCGTCGCCGGTGTAAACCCGAAGAAAGCGGGCGAAAAAATCTTCGACATTCCCATCTACGCTTCGGTGAAGGAAGCCGCCGCCGAGACCGGTGCCACAGTTTCGGTGATCTATGTGCCGCCCGCCGGCGCAGCCGATGCGATCTGGGAGGCGTGCGAGGCCGACCTGGACCTGGCAATCTGCATCACTGAAGGCATCCCGGTGCGGGACATGCTGATCGTGCGCAACAAGATGAAGCAGAAGGTCGCCAAGGGTGGCAAGGAAACCTTGTTGCTGGGTCCGAACTGCCCCGGCCTGATCACGCCGGACGAGATCAAGATCGGCATCATGCCGGGCCATATTCACCGCAAGGGTCGCATCGGTGTAGTGTCGCGCTCTGGCACCCTGACCTATGAAGCGGTCGCGCAGCTCACCGAAATCGGTCTGGGCCAGTCTTCTGCAGTGGGAATCGGTGGTGATCCGATCAACGGTCTCAAGCACATCGACGTGATGCGCATGTTCAACGACGATCCCGACACCGATGCGGTGATCATGATCGGCGAGATCGGCGGTCCGGACGAAGCTGAAGCGGCTCAGTGGTGCAAGGCCAACATGAAGAAGCCGATCGTCGGCTTCATCGCTGGCGTAACCGCGCCGGCCGGCAAGCGCATGGGCCATGCGGGGGCGCTGATTTCCGGCGGTGCCGACACGGCTGATGCCAAGCTGGCAATCATGGAAGAGTGCGGCTTCACCGTGACCCGCGACCCGTCCGAGATGGCCAAGCTGCTGAAAGCCATGCTCTGATCCTTGCGGTCTCGTGAGCCAATAAAAACGCCGGCTAGTCCGGCGTTTTTATTGGCGCCGATCTTTTTCGTTGGTCTATCGGGCGTCGGGCTACAATGAATTTGCAATCCGCAGATGGATGAGTGTGAATAATGGCGATTTACCTCAATGAGCATGAAGTTGAAGCTCTTCTCAAGATGCCCGCAGTCATTGACGCGGTAGAAAAGGTCATGGGCGCACACGGGCGGGGTGAGGTTGTTGATTTCCCCCGTCAGCGGGTGCGTCTGCCAGGTTCCATCACTCACATGTTGCAGGCAGGGGTGCCCTACCTGAACCTGACCGGCTTCAAGGTCTATACCTCATCCGGTGGCAAGGCGCGATTCTGGGTGCACCTCTTCGATGCGAGCACGGGGGGTCCGGTCGCAGTGCTGGAGGCCGATCGTCTCGGCATGATGCGCACCGGAGCGGCCGGGGCGGTTGCGGCAAGATGGCTTGCTCGTCCTGATGCGAAGGTGGCCGGTGTTTTTGGCTCGGGTTGGCAGGCGGAAGGGCAGGTGCAGGCACTTTGCGCGGTTTTCAGCCTTGCTCGGGTCAAGGTTTTCGCTCGTGATCGAGAACGCTTAGCGCGTTTTTGCGCGCGCATGAGTGCGCTCACCGGTTGTGAGGTGGTTGCGGCATCGACTGCAGAGGAGACGGTACGTGGATCGGACATCGTCGTCACGGTGACGACCGCAGCCAAGCCCTTGTTCGAAGCCGAATGGCTCGAGCCAGGGACGCACATCAACGCTGCCGGCTCCAACAGCCTCGCCCGGCAGGAGTTGTCGGAATCGAGTTTGCGCAGGGTGGATCTGATCTGTGTCGATGCGCGAGAGACGGCCTTGCGCGAGGCTGGCGATCTCCTGCCGCTGCTCGAGAAGGGGAGAACGCAACCCGGGCGATGGGTTGAGCTCGGCGAGGTGATCGTAGCCGCTCGGCCGGGGCGCACGGATCCGGCGCAGATCACGCTCTTCGAGTCGCAGGGGATGGGCATACAAGATATCGCTGTGGCAGCGGGGGTACTCGCCCTCGCGCGGGACCACGGAGTCGGCGCGGCGCTGCCCTATTGAGTGCCGAAGCCATGGATGTGCGACCGCGACAAACCGCCTGGACAGGATGTGAGTTCGGATCATTTTCCGACGTGGGGAAAGTCCGCAGGCGCAACGAAGATGCGCTCTACGCCGATCCGGGCGGTCGGTATGCGGTGCTCGCCGATGGCATGGGGGGCTACCGCGGTGGTGATGTGGCAGCCGAAATGGCCGTAACAGTCGTCAGGAGTGCGCTTGACGAAGGGCTTGCGAACACGCCTGACCGTGACGAGGTCGCGAGACTGCTGTTCGACGCGACCCGGGATGCAAACACCGCCATCTACAAGGCCGGTCAGGCCGATCCGGAACTAGCCGGCATGGGGTGCACGTTGGTCATGGCCACCTTTCTCGAGGGCGAAGTCGTATCGGCTCATGTCGGGGATTCGAGGCTCTACCGCCTTCACGAGACCCGGCTGACACTGCTGACCCGCGATCATACGATGTTGCAGGAGCAGGTGGACGGAGGCATCATAGGTGCCGAGGAGGCACGTGCTTATACTTATCGTGGATTGCTCACGCGTGGGCTCGGTGTTGCAGATGAGGTGCTTCCCGATCTGGGTATTCATGATGCCGCCGCGGGCGATGTTTTCCTGCTTTGTTCGGATGGGCTCACCGACATGCTCGATGATCAATGTATCGCTGCGATCATGGCGCGCAAGGCGGCAGTGGGTGATATAGCCACCGTGCTCGTTCAGCATGCGAACGACCAGGGCGGGCGCGACAATGTGTCGGTTATTGTCGGTCGATTGGTCGTATGATTACAGCCCGAGCGGGCTGTGTGTGCCTTGTGCCCGGTCCTTGTCGATGCTGATTGAACGGAACGCTACGTAATGCCGAAGTTGATTCTCAGTATGGATGGCCTCGTCCTGAAGGAAATTCCGCTCGACAAGGAGCGGCTGACGATCGGACGCAAGCCCAATAACGACATCCAGATCGACAATCTGGCGATCAGCGGACAGCATGCGGTCGTCACGACGATCCTCAATGACGCGTTTCTCGAGGACCGCAACAGTACCAACGGTACGTACGTGAATGGGCAACCAATCAAGAAGCATGTACTGCAGTCGAACGATGTGATCGAACTGGGCAAGTATCGCCTTCGTTACATTGTCGATTCGGCGCAGCCGGGCCTATCGCCGTCCGAACTGGTCGATACGCAGGCGCTTGAGCCTATCATGGCCACTCCAGAGATCGATCCTGATGCTGCGCGTATTGGCGCCGCCGCCGGTCGCAGCTCTCAGACTCAACTGCTATCGCCGCACCTCCGGGATGCCGCTTTGAATACCACAATAGGGGGTGTGGCGGCAAAGCTTGGGGTAGTCCAGATTCTTTCGGGTGCAAACTCTGGGCGCGAACTCGAACTGACGAAGTCGCTTACGACACTCGGCAAGCCGGGTAAGCAGGTCGCGGTGATCACGCGCAGACCACACGGGTATTTCATCACCCATGTCGAGGGGGCGACCTTCCCTCTGGTGAATGGGCGCGCACTCGACGCACAGGCGCATCGCCTGAGCGAGCATGACATCATCGATATTGCCGGGGTCAAGATGGAGTTTTTCCTGCGCTGATCGACGGCCGCGATCAGAATAGGGTGCCCTTTTGCGGTCCCGGCCACGGGCTCGATGCGTGGCGCCCGGGTGCAGGGGCTTTTGTAAGTGGTTTCGTTCGTGAGGAATCCCACGTCCGGGAGGCGGCGCCAATGCTACCTTTGAGCATCGTAGAAGTGATCTCATCAGGTCGCCCGGATGGGTGGCCAACTAGCCTCTTTCCGGATAAATGAAACTCAAGGTGCTCGGCTGCAGTGGCGGTATTGGCGGTTCTCAGGCTCGCACGACGTCGTTTCTCGTCGATGAAGACACGCTCGTGGACTGTGGCACCGGAGTGGGTGATCTCGACTTGGACGCGCTGGCCAGGATCGACCACATCTTCATTACACACTCCCACATGGACCACATCACCTCGATACCACTGTTGGTGGATTCCGTGGGCGAATTGCGCAGGATGCCGGTAACGGTCTACGCGACTGAGGAAGTCATCCGGATTCTCCGCTCGCATGTGTTCAACTGGCTGATATGGCCGGATTTCACCGCGATTCCCGATCGTCACCAGGCCTTCCTGCGTTTTCAACCTATCAAGATTGGTCAGTCGGTCAAGCTGGGCGCACGTACCTTCACTGCCCTGCCGGCGCATCATACCGTTCCGGCGGTTGGCTACTGCATTGACAGCGGATCAGGAAAACTCGTATACACTGGCGACACCGCTTATTCTGCAGAGTTGATCGCAGCGATCAACCAGTTGTCCGACCTGCGGCATCTGATTGTCGAGACCGCGTTTCCTGATGAACAGCACGGGTTGGCAATGGCGTCGCGGCATCTTTGCCCGAGCATGCTGCGGGCACTGTTGGATGAGTTGGTGGTGTCGCCCGAGGTTCACATCAGCCACCTCAAGCCCGGTTTCGATAATCGCATCATGAGTCAGATCGGCGCTCAGACGGGGCGTTTGCGCCCCAAGCCGCTTGAGATGGGGCAAACCCTGAGCTTCTGAAATACAGGCTGGTAGTGTGCGCTGCATCCGCTGTTCGAGTGGTCGGGCGTGTCTTCCACGCATGTAGATCGGAGTTCGAATGTCGCAGATTCTCACCGGCCGCCCAGGGGAAAGCGATGTCGTAAAGCGCTTGTCGTTCTTCAAGGGGCTGCAGGCCATCACGACCCGTATTCATGCCGCAGCGGACATCGACCAGATCATCGTCAAGATGTCGACCGACATCTGCTCGCTCTTCGGTGCCGACCGGCTCACGATTTATACGCTCGACCGCTCCGGGGAGCGCATCGTTGCGCGGGTCAAGACCGGTATCGATGCGGTCCAGCACATCCAGTTGCCAATCTCGGAAAACAGTATTGCCGGATTCGTCGCGCAGAGCCGAAAATCGCTCAATATCGTCGACGTCTATGACGATGCCGAGCTCAAGTCAATCTCGCCAACCCTCGAGTTCAGGCGGGACATGGACGAACAGATCGGCTATCGCTGCCACCAGATGCTGGTCGCACCGGCCATCGACCCGGATAGCGGCAAGCTCCAAGGCGTGATCCAGCTCATCAACAATCATGCGGGCGGGCCGTTTCCGCCGGTCTTCGAGGAAGGTCTGCTCGGCCTTGCCCAGACCCTCGGAGTGGCGTTCGCCAAGCAGATGTCGGCGCCTGCTGCGCTGCGTTCGCGTTATGACGGCCTGGTTGCGGACGGTCGGCTGACGGTCAAGGAACTCGACGAAATCATGCGCAAGGCGCGTGAAGAGAATGGTTCGATCGAAGACGAACTATTGCGTCAATTCGGACTCAGCTATGCCGACCTTGGCGGCGCGGCCTCGCGCTTTTACGGCGTGCCGTATGAACCCTTTCGCCCCGACCGGATCAAGCAGGGCGATCTCCTTAAGAATCTCAAGCGCGAGTTCGTGCAGCAGAGCCATTGGTTGCCCCTTGAAGAGACGACCGAAGGCATCGTCATCCTTGCAATCGATCCCGAGCACATACGTTCGTCGCATGTCGCGCAAAACGTGTTTCCAAAGAATCGACTGTCGCTGCGGGTAACGACCCACAAGGAGTTCGAGGACACGGTGAACCAGTTCTTCGAGCCTGCGCTCGACATGAGTTCGGTGTCGGATCTGCTGTCCGGCATGTCGGAGGAAGATGCGGACGGCTCGGGTGCCGATGACGTAAGTGCCGCGGCCGATAACGAACTCGTCAAGCTGGTGAACAAGATCATCATCGACGCGCACAAGCAGGGCGCGTCGGATATTCACATAGAGCCGCGCCCGGGCAAGGAAAAGACCCTCATCCGCTTTCGCAAGGACGGCACTCTGGTGCCTTACATCCAGGTGCCGGCGAGTTACCGCAACCCGCTCGTGACCCGCATCAAGGTCATGTGCGACCTCGACATCTCCGAGCGTCGGCGCCCGCAGGACGGCAAGATCCGTTTTCGCAAGTACGCGCCGCTCGACATCGAGCTGCGGGTCGCGACGCTGCCCACCGCAGGCGGCTATGAAGACGTCGTGATGCGCGTGCTCGCCAACAGCGAGCCGATACCGATCGACAAGCTCGGCCTGAGCGAGCGCAATCTCGCGCGCCTGATGGCGACCATTGTCAAACCCTACGGGATCTTCTTCGTCTGCGGTCCGACCGGCTCGGGCAAGACCACCACGCTGCATTCGATTCTGGGGCACCTCAATACCCCCGAGACCAAGATCTGGACAGCCGAAGATCCGGTCGAGATTACCCAGAAAGGTCTGCGCCAGGTGCAGATCAACCGCAAGGCGGGGCTCGACTTCGCGACCATGATGCGCGCCTTCCTGCGGGCCGACCCCGACGTGATCATGGTCGGCGAGATGCGCGATGCCGAGACCGTTGCGGTCGGCATCGAGGCGTCGCTCACTGGTCATCTGGTGTTGTCTACGCTGCACACCAACAGCGCGCCCGAGTCGGTGGTGCGCCTGCTCGACATGGGCATGGATCCGTTCAACTTTGCCGATGCCCTGCTGGGTGTGCTGGCCCAGCGTCTGGCCAAGCGTCTGTGTGGCAAATGCAAGCAAGGATACACGCCAGACGAGGCCGAGCTGAATCACCTGCTCGATGAGTTCTGCGAAGACATGCACGAGACCCCCGAATTCCTGGCGGACCCGACCGCGGCGCGTGAGGCGATCATGGCCGAATGGCGAACCCGTTTTGCCCAGCCCGACGGGAGATTCCTGCTGCACCGGGCAGTGGGTTGCCCCGAGTGCAACGGCGGCTACAAAGGGCGGGTAGGCCTGCATGAACTCATGCTCGGCTCGGATGCGGTCAAGCGCGCCATCCAGGAGCGTGCCCGCGCCGCCACGGTGCTCAGCATGTCGCTCGCCGAGGGCATGCGAACCCTGCGTCAGGACGGGATCGAGAAGGTCCTCGCGGGCGTCACCGACATGGCCCAGATCAGAAAGGTCTGTGTGAAATAGCGGGTCGATGCTGGCTTGCACCAGCACGGTTCGGATACGATCGCACTTCGCAGCGTCACACCCCAGGAGACAAACATGTTCAGGATCGCCCCCAGTTTGCTATCGGCTGACTTCGCCCGCCTCGGCGAGGAAGTTCGAAATGTGATTGCGGCGGGTGCCGACTGGATCCATTTCGATGTAATGGACAATCATTACGTCCCCAACCTCACCATCGGGCCGCTCGTATGCGAGGCGATCCGGCCGCATACCCGCGCCGAGATCGATGTGCATCTGATGGTCAAGCCGGTCGATCGCATCATTCCCGACTTCGCCAAGGCCGGTGCGAATCTGATCACCTTTCACCCTGAAGCGTCCGAGCATATCGACCGCAGTCTTGGGCTGATACGCGAATCCGGCTGCAAGGCCGGGCTGGTGTTCAACCCAGCCACCCCGCTGCATTATCTCGAGCATGTGCTCGACAAGCTCGACATGGTTTTATTGATGAGTGTGAACCCTGGTTTTGGCGGGCAGAAATTCATCCCCGAAACGCTCACCAAGCTGCGCGCGGCGCGCGCTCGTCTGGATGCCTATGAAGAGAAGACGGGGCGTCGCATCCTGCTTGAGATCGACGGTGGAGTGAAGGTTGACAACATCGCCGAGATCGCGCGCGCCGGGGCTGACACCTTCGTCGCCGGTTCGGCGGTGTTCGGTGCTGCGTCGGCCTCAGACCCGAATCGCTACGACAGCGTGATTGCGGCTTTGCGTGCCGAGCTCGCAAAGGTGGCGCCGAAATGAGCTCCACGCGCTTTACGGTGAGGGCGGTATTGTTCGACCTCGATGGCACCTTGCTCGATACCGTCGAGGATCTTGCCGAGGCAGCCAATCGCACGCTGGCCGAGCTGGCACGGCCGCCGCGTTCGATCGACGAGATCCGCGAGTTCGTCGGCAAGGGCATTCCGAATCTGGTCAGACGCTGCATGACTGAAGGGACGGAAGCCGGCGAAGACGAAGTCCAGGGCGCAATCGCACGTTTTCGCGAGCACTATGCCCTCGTGAATGGCTCGCGCAGCCGGGTGTATGCCGGCGTGATCGAAACGCTCGAAGCCATGCGCGGCAGCGGGCTCGCACTGGCCTGTGTCACCAACAAGGCAGAGATCTTCACCCGCCCTCTGCTCGAGCGCATGGGGCTTGCCCAGTTCTTTCCGGTCGTGGTCAGTGGCGACACCCTGGCAGTCAAGAAGCCCGATCCGGCGGTGTTGCTGCATGCCTGCGAGCAGCTTGGGGTTTCGCAGCACGACGCGCTGATGATCGGCGACTCGGCCAATGACGCGTCTGCGGCGCGGGGCGCCAGCATGCCGGTGCTGCTGGTCACATACGGTTACAGCGAAGGCGTGCCCGTGGACACCATCGAATGCGATGGGCTAATATCGAGCACCATTGAAGTGCTAGATCGCATCACCATCAACTCCAGTCGCTGATTGTCTGCGGCCTCATTATCGTGACCACTGTGACTCACCAACGCCATTCGGACGACGCGAGATTCCCCGCCACCGCAGCGCAAGCCTGCGGCCGCTGGCGTCGCAGCTGGCCTGCGGGCCACTGAAAAGCGCACCCATTTCGGGTCGTCGTGTTGGCGCCCGGCAAAAACGTCCGAACCCATCCCGTTGTTGTGGAGTCCCCATGCTTGAGCAAGAATTCAATGCCCTTGCGGCACAAGGCTATAACCGGATTCCGGTTACCCTCGAAACCTTTGCCGACCTCGATACCCCGCTGTCGATCTACCTGAAGCTCGCCAACGAGTCCTGGAGCTATCTACTCGAATCGGTGCAGGGGGGCGAGCGCTTCGGTCGCTACTCGATGATCGGCCTTGCGGCCACCACCCGTATCGAAGTCTATGGGCGCTCGGCCCTGCTGCTGACCGGAAACCGCCTGGTCGAGCGGCGTGACTATGGCGATCCGCTCAATTTCGTGGCCGAGTTCATGGCGCGCATCAAGGTGCCGCCGCGCGACCACCTGCCCCGCTTCGCCGGTGGGCTGGTGGGCTGCTTCGGCTACGACACGGTCCGCTACATCGAGCCGCGCCTGTCGAAAACCGAGAAGCCCGACACACTCAACACCCCCGACATCGTGCTGCTGCTGTCCGAAGAGATCGCGATCGTCGATAACCTGTCGGGCAAGCTGACCCTGGTCGTGTATGCCGAACCGGAAGTCCCGGGGGCTTTCAAGCGCGCGAAGAAGCGTCTCAAGGATCTGCTCGGGCGACTGCGCGCGCCGGTGGTTATTCCCGATGAGGTTCGCAGCGAACCGCAGCCACCGGTGTCGAGCTTTGGTGAGGATGCGTTCAAGGCTGCGGTGCAGCGAGTCAAGGACTACATCGTCGAGGGCGACATCATGCAGGTGGTGATTGCCCAACGCATGAGCAAGCCCTTCGCCGCAAGCCCGCTCGCGCTCTATCGCGCGATTCGCACGCTCAATCCCTCGCCCTACATGTTCTACTTCAACTTCGACGACTTCCATGTGGTCGGCGCGTCGCCCGAGATTCTGGTGCGGCTTGACGACGACGGAGAGGGCCGGCGGGTCACCGTGCGCCCGATTGCCGGTACCCGCAGGCGGGGTGCCAGCCCCGCCGAGGACGAGGCGCTCGAGAAGGATCTGCTCTCGGATCAAAAGGAGCTCGCCGAGCATCTGCAGCTACTCGATCTCGGGCGCAACGATGCCGGGCGTGTCGCACAGATCGGGTCGGTGAAGGTTACCGAGCAGTTCAATGTCGAGCGCTACTCGCATGTGATGCATATCGTCTCGAACGTCGAAGGTCGGCTCAAGGACGGTCTGAACGCGCTAGCGGTGCTGCGAGCGACCTTCCCGGCCGGGACGGTCTCGGGCGCACCCAAGGTGCGTGCGATGGAGATCATCGATGAGCTCGAACCGGTCAAGCGCGGCATCTATGCCGGTGCTGCCGGCTACATCGGCTTTCATGGCGACATGGACCTGGCCATCGCGATCCGCACCGCGGTGGTCAAGGACGGGCAGATTCATGTGCAGGCCGGTGCCGGCATCGTCGCCGACTCCGATCCCGATGCCGAATGGCAAGAAACCCAGAGCAAGGCCCTGGCGATGCTGCGGGCTGCGGAGATGGCCGAGCGCGGGCTCGACACCCAGGCCTGAGTTCGGTCACGCTGCGGCGGTTCTGCGCCGGGCGTGTGTGTCAGTCGGCGTGATCCTCGCTCGCCGGTGGCGCGACCTGGATCACCTCGGCGAAGGTCGTGAGCCCTTCAGCGATCTTCAGCGCCCCCGATATCCGCAGCGGCTTCATGCCTTCGCGGTAGGCCTGCTGCCTGATCGCGGCGAGATCGGCTCCGGGCGTCACCAGCTTGCGCAGCGGGGCGGACATCAGCAGCGTTTCGTAGATGCCGATTCGCCCGCGATAACCGGTGCCTCGGCACTCGAGGCACCCGACCGGGCGA